>JAKDNC010000385.1 GCA_030452025.1 Nocardioides sp.
CCAACACCTCATCGACTCGCCGGGCCGAGACACCGGCCGTGTCGGCGAGCACCAGCAGGTGATTGCGTCCGGTGCGGCCAGGATGGAAGCCCGTTGCCTCCAGCGCCGAGCCCACGACCCGCTGCGGCTGATCGATCTCGGCATATGTTCGGCCGCCGATCGTGGCGGTCCCGCTGGTCTGACGAACCAGTCCGAGCAGCATCCGCAGCGTCGTGGTCTTGCCGGCGCCGTTGGGCCCCAAGAAGCCGGTGATCCGACCCGGGTCGACGGCGAAGCTCAGCTGATCGACCGCCATCAAGTTGCCGAACCGCTTGGTGATGCGGTCGACCTCGATCCTGCCGTCCTCAGCGGCACGGCTTCGTGCTGCCATCGGCTTCCCTTCCGGCAGTCCACCTGACCATCCCTGGTGATGTGTGGTCCTCGCCACTTCAACATCGAACCGGGACCCCGACGCCATGTCAAGGCACCGACGAGCATCACGAGAAGTGCCAACGATTTCGTGCAGGGATTCGCGCGGGCAATGCACGTCGACAGCTCGCGGCCGCCAGAGCGCAGGACCGTTGTGCTCTCCGGGTTGTCGGTTCAGACCGGTGGGCTCAAAGGTCGATGCGCATGACCACGCGCCTTCTTGTCGGAGCGCTGACCTGACGGAATCCGGCGTCGGCGAACATCCGGGCGGTGCCCACGTGAAGCTCCTCGTTGATGACGTCGTTGGTGGTGATGGGGTATCCCTCGATGGACCGGGCACCTGCCGAACGCGCGTGCGGAACGGCGGCGTGGATCAGGGACGAGGCGATGCCGCGCCGCCGGTGTCCCACCCGGGTGAGCACGCAGGTGACGGCCCACACCCTCGGGTCTGTCCGATCCTCGGTCCGGTCCTTCCAAGGCACCGTGAAGGTCCTGACCAGACCGTCGAGATCGGACCGGGGCCCCACAGCGCACCATCCCACTGGAACACCACCGATCCAGGCAACCAACCCACTGGTCGACGCCCCCGAGTCACCGCAACCCGCCTGCTCCACCAGTCGGTGACGGCGGTCCTCGATCGGCAGATCAGCGAAGGCTTCACCGGGAGCGAGGCGATAGCGCTGGCATTGGCAGCGTGCCGCGGCACCTCGCGTCCCGAACAGTGAGCACAGGTCCTCGACCTCGGCCAGGCTCGCGGGCGTGGTGCGCACCAACTCACTGCTACTCATGTCGCTGCTGAACTTCCTCTGTGTCTGCCTTTGCGCAGTGCTCTTCTCGGATGACCGTGGCGCCGAGCGCCATCGGGATCGTCGTGTCCCCGGTGCTGCGACGCATCAAAGGGGTCCGGAGCAGAATGCCGCGAGCCGATGAGGTCCTTGCCGTCGCAGCCGAGAGCCCAGTGGGTGTCCATGTCACGACGATAGTGCTTGTTCCGGACCTCACCGGGCAGGACCTGGCGTCGATCAGGCGTGCATCAGGCGTGAAGCTCCGCGGCGTACGGCGGGTCGGCGCCCTCGCGGGAGACCGTCACCGCAGCCGCCCGGGCCGCGACCTCGAGCACCTCACCCCAGTCGGCTGCACCGAGGGCGCGCAGGCGCTCCCGGCCGCCGGACCCGAGGGCTTCGCGCTCCGTCAGCGCCGCGATCATCCCCGCAGCGAAGGTGTCGCCGGCGCCGATCGTGTCGCCGACCGGGCCGGATGCCGCCGCGACATCGACCCGCCCCTGGGCGCCGAACCAGCTCGAGCCGTCGGCACCGCGCGTGACCACCACCGCGGTCCGGCCCGTCTCGATCATGGCTGCCGCGGCGTCCGGCACGGACACGCCCGGCCACAGGTGGCCGAGGTCCTCATCGGAGAGCTTGATGACGTCGGCCAGCCCGATCATCGCCTCAACCCGACGCGCGACCCCCACGCCCCTGCCCGTCAAACTCCGCCGCATGTTTACCGCGGAGGACACCGTTTGCCGCCCCCCCCACCGCGTGGAGGTGGTCCGGCGCCGCCGGCAGCTCCACAGGTGGCTGCCAGGAGACGTCGAAGGTGTAGTCGGCCGATCCGTCCACGCGGAGGTGGGCCTCCGCAGTCGAGGTGCGCTGCGCCGGCTCCACGACCAGGTCGACCCCGCTGTCCCGGAGCCGGTCGAGGATCATCCGCCCGTCGTCGTCGCTGCCCAGACAGGTCGCGAACATCGTCGCGCATCCGAGCCTGGAGAGCGCCAGGGCGGTGTTCGCGCCGCTGCCACCGGGGAGCCTGGCCACCGACCCGTCGGCCCGGTGGACGACGTCGACGAGCGCCTCGCCGAGCACGACGGTGACGATGCGCGACACCGCACTCGTCGACATCTTCAGGCCTCAGGAGCCTTCGGCGAGGGCCTGCGAGCGGTTGCGGGCCGCCTCCATGGCGGAGAGAAACGCAGCGCGCACACCGTGCACCTCGAGCTCGCGAATCGCCGCTGCCGTGGTGCCGGCCGGGGAGGTGACCTGTTCACGCAGGACGGTCGGGTGGGTCCCGGTCTCCCGCAGCATCTTGGCCGATCCGCTGAGGGTCTGGATGACCAGCTCGGTGGCGGTGGCGCGAGGTAGGCCGAGGTGCACGCCAGCTTCGATCATCGACTCGACGACGTAGAAGATGTAGGCCGGCCCCGAACCGGAGATCGCCGTGACCGCGTCCTGTTGGCGCTCGGGGATGCGCAGCACGTGGCCGATCGAGCCCATCAGCGTCTCGACCTCGGAGAGGTGGTCGTCGTCGCAGTTCACGCCCGGTGAGATCGCGGCCATGCCCTCGTCGACGAGCGCCGGAGTGTTCGGCATGACGCGTACGACGGCGACACCGTCAGGCACGTGGGACTCGATGAAGCTGGTGGTGATGCCGGCTGCGAGCGAGACCAGCAGCTGGCCGGACCTGACATGTGGCGCGATCTCCTCGAGCACCGCGCCCATGTCCTGCGGCTTGACCACGAGGGCCAGCGTCTCGGCCTGACGGGCGGCCTCGACGTTGGAGACCACGCTGACGGCGTACCTCTCCTCGAGCTCGCGGGCGCGTGCCTCACGCTTCTCGCCGACGAGGAGGTCGTCGGGGCTGAAGCCGGAGCGGAGCAGGCCGGAGAGCAGGGTCTCGCCCATGACTCCGGCGCCGAGGATCGCTGTGGTCACAGGGGCACCTACTTCTTGGAGACGAGGGACTTCACGAAGAATGACAGGTTCTGCGGTCGCTCGGCGAGACGTCTCACGAGGTAGCCGTACCACTCGCTGCCGTAGGGCAGGTAGACCCGCACCTTCTCCCCCGTGCGCGCCAGCCGCTTCTGCTCCTCGGGCCGGATGCCGTAGAGCATCTGGAACTCGTAGGAGCCCTTCTCCCGGCCGGTGTCGGCGATGATCGAGGTGGCGATCGTGATCATCCGCGGGTCGTGGGTGGCGATCATCGGGTAGCCGCTGCCACGCAGCAGCACCTTGAGGCAGCGCACGTAGGACTTGTCGACCTCCAGCTTCTCCTGGAAGGCGACCGACTCGGGTTCGTTGTAGGCGCCCTTGCACAGCCGGACCCGCGACCCCTCGTGGGCCAGCGCGCGACAGTCCGCCTCCGTGCGGTGCAGGTAGGCCTGGACGACCGCGCCGGTTTCGGGGAAGTCCTTGCGGAGCTCGCTGAGGGTCTGGAGGGTGGCGTCGGTGGTGGTGTGGTCCTCCATGTCGATGGTGACCGTGGTGCCGGCGTTGCGAGCGGCGTGGCAGATGGTGCGGGCGTTCTCGAGCGCGATCTTGTGGCCGCGACCGGGCAGGGCCTGGCCAATGGCGCTGAGCTTGACCGACACCTCAGCGCCGCGGGACAGGCCACGGGCGGCGAGTTGGTCGAGCAGGTCCAGATATGCCTCGACGATGACCATGGCCTGGTCGGCGTCGAGGGTGTCCTCACCGAGGTAGTCCAGGGTCACCGTCAGCCCTTCGTCGAGGAGCCCAGCGGTCGTCTTGACGGCCGCATCGGTGCTCTCCCCCGGGACGTAGGAAGCCACGATCCCCGACGAGATGGGCATCGTGCTGACGATCTTCTTCACCCCTTGGCTGCGGGCAAGCATCATCAGGGGCGCGCGGAGCAAAGACATG
>JAKDNC010000386.1 GCA_030452025.1 Nocardioides sp.
CAACGAGGAGGTCGACGCGCTCACCGTGATGGCGGTGCCCAGCGTCCCCTACCTCGTCACCACCCGGGTGATCGCCGTATTCGTGGCGATCATCCCGCTCTACATGATCGGGCTGCTCACCTCGTACGCCGGATCGCGGCTGGTCACGGTCTATCTCTACGGCCAGTCGGCAGGGACCTACGACCACTACTTCAACCTGTTCCTCCCGCCCATCGACATCCTGCTCTCCTTCGGCAAGGTGCTGATCTTCTCGGTGCTGATCATCCTGATCCACTGCCACCTCGGCTTCACCGCCAAGGGCGGGCCCGCGGGCGTGGGCATGGCCGTCGGGGCCGCCGTACGCCGCAGCATCGTCACCGTCGCCGTCCTCGACCTGATCATGTCGATGGCGATGTGGGGCACCTCGACGACAGTGAGGATCGCCGGATGACCCGCCGCCTCCACCGCCCCTACCGCATCACCGACGTCTTCCTCGGCATCGGATATCTCGTGATGGCCGGGCTCCTGGTCGTCGGCGCGCTGCTGGTCTACAACCAGGCCTTCGAGGAGACCGTCGACGTCACGCTGCCGACTGACCGTGCTGTCCAGGGCGCCCGGCATCCGATCACGATGATGTCCGAGCGGATCGCCGATGTCTTCGTCGCCATGGGCTGGGAAGTCGCTGAAGGCCCCCAGGTCGAGGCCGAGTGGCTCAACTTCGACGCCCTCAATTTCGGTCCGGACCACCCGGCGCGCACGATGCAGGACACTTTCTGGCTGGAGCCGGCCGAGGCCGCGCTGGTGCTGCGGACCCACACGTCTCCGGTGCAGGCCCGCACGATGCTGACCCGGGAGCCACCGGTCTACGTCGTGTGCCCGGGGCGGGTCTACCGCACCGACGAGATCGATGCGACGCACTCGCCCGTCTTCCACCAGGTCGAGGGCCTGGTCATCGACGAGGGCATCACCATGGCCCACCTCAAGGGCTCGCTGGACCATTTCGCCACGGCGATGTTCGGCGAGGGGATCACGACCCGATTCCGGCCGTCGTACTTCCCGTTCACCGAGCCGTCGGCCGAGGTGGACCTGATCTGCTTCGTGTGCCGCGGGATCGACGCGGACTCGTGCCGGACCTGCCGGGGCGAGGGTTGGATCGAGTGGGGTGGCTGCGGTGTGGTCAACCCGCGTGTCCTGGTCGCCTGCGGCGTCGACCCGGAGAAGTACACGGGATTCGCGTTCGGGATGGGCATCGACCGCACGCTGATGTTCCGCCACGGCGTGGAAGACATGCGCGACATCTTCGAGGGCGACGTCCGGTTCGCCCAGCCCTTCGGCATCGAGATCTGAGAGGTCCGAGCACCCACATGAAAGCCCCTGTTTCCTGGATTCGCGAGTACGTCGACCTGCCCGAGGCGGTCTCGACGGAACAACTCGCTGCCAAGCTGACCATGCTCGGCCTCAAGTTGGAGGCTCTCGAGACCCCGGCCGACGCCATCACCGGGCCCCTGGTGATCGGTCGCGTGCTGACCATCGAGAAGGAGCCGCAGAAGAACGGCAAGGTGATCAACTGGTGCACCGTCGACGTGGGACCGGAACTGAACGCTGTCCACGGCACCGGTGAGTTTGGTGATGGGGTGGGCATCGTCTGCGGCGCCCACAACTTCGTCGAGGGCGACCTCGTCGTGGTCTGCCTGCCCGGTGCTGTGCTGCCCGGCAACTTCGAGATCTCCGCTCGCAAGACCTACGGCCACGTCTCGACCGGGATGATCTGTTCCGTCAGGGAGCTCGGCCTCGGTGAGGACCACGACGGCATCATCGTCCTTCCTGCCGACGTCGGCGCACCGGGCGAGGAGGCCTTCGGTGTCCTGGCGATGAGCGATTCAGTGATCGAGTTCGAGATCAACCCGGACCGCGCCTATGCGCTGTCCCTGCGCGGCATCGCCCGGGAGGCCGCAATCGGCTTCGACGCGCCGTTCCACGACCCGGGGCAGCGCCCGGTCCCCGCAGCGAACGACGGCGGCCCCCCGGTCATCGTCGACGACGCCGAGGGGTGCCCGGTGTTCGTGGCCCGCTCAGTCACCGGCTTCGACCCTGCCGCGCCGACCCCGGACTGGATGGTCAGGCGGCTCAATCAGTCCGGGATGCGACCGATCTCGCTGGGTGTCGACATCACCAACTACGTCATGCTCGAGCTCGGACAGCCGATCCACGGCTACGACCGCGCCAAGCTCGTTGGCGCGATCCGCGTTCGCCGCGCCACCGAGGGCGAGCAGCTCACCACCCTCGACGGCCAGTTGCGCACGCTCAGCCCGGGAGCGTCTGGTGACTTGCTGATCACCGACGACTCCGGCCCGATCGGTATTGCCGGCACGATGGGCGGCCAGACCACCGAAATGTCGGAGTTGACCACCGACGTGGTGATCGAGGCCGCCCATTTCAGTGCAGTCTCGATCTTCCGCACCGAGCGTCGCCACAAGCTGCCCTCCGAGGCCTCCAAGCGGTTCGAGCGTGGCGTCGACCCGGAGCTGCCCGCGGCAGCGGCCGACCGGGTCGTGGAGCTGATGGTCGAGCTCGGCGGCGCCACTGCCGATCCCGGCGTGACCGTCGTGGGCGAGGCGCCGCAACGGCGTGCCATCACGGCAGCCACAGCCCTACCTGCCCGTGTGACTGGCATGGAGATCACTGCCGAAACCGCTGTCTCAAACCTCGAGCAGGTCGGCTGCGACGTCGTCGTAGACGGCGACACCCTGACTGCCACCGTGCCGCCCTGGCGCCCCGACATGAGCGACCCGTTCGACCTGGTCGAAGAGGTGGCCCGCATCGTCGGCTACGACAAGGTGCCCTCCGTGCTGCCGCCGGCACCCTCGGGTCGGGGACTTCCCCTGATCCAGAAGCTGCGTCGGCGCGTCGGTCTGGTGCTGGCCGGGGCCGGCTGGACCGAGAGCATCAGCTATCCGTTCGTGGGCGATGCCGACTGGTCCAACCTCGGGCTGGCCGATGACGACGAGCGCCGTCGCGCGATCCGGATGGCCAACCCGCTCAACGCCGAGGAGCCCCAGCTCGCCACCACACTGCTGCCCGGCGTACTGCGGTCCCTGGGCCTCAACGTCGGTCGAGGCAATGGCGATGCGTCCCTGTTCGAGACCGGGCTGGTGTTCCGCCCGACCGGCGAGGAGAAGGCCCCGATCCTCGGTGTCGATCGTCGACCCACCAAAGCGGAATGGGCCGAGATCGAGAAGGCGGTGCCGCACCAGCCTCAGCATCTCGTTCTCGCTGTGGCCGGCCATCGCGAGCGCTCGGGCTGGTGGGGCGAGGGCCGTCAGGGATCGTGGGCCGACGCGATCGAGGCAGTACGCCGGGTCGCTGCCGCAGTCGGTGTCGAGATCGAGGTCTCGGCGGCCGCCGTGGCCCCGTGGCACCCCGGTCGCTGCGCAGAGATCCGTGTCGGCGAGACCACGCTCGGCCACGCAGGTGAACTCCACCCCAAGGTCTGCAAGGCCTTCGGAGTCCCTGAGCGTTCGGCCGCCGCGGAGATCGATCTCGACGCGCTGCTCGAGCGGGCGCAGGTGATCACGCCGAGCCCACGGTTCGGCACCTACCCCGTGGCCAAGGAGGACGTGGCCCTCGTGGTCGACGTAGGCGTGCCTTCAGTCGATGTCGAGGCCGCGTTGCGGGAGGGTGCCGGTGAGCTCCTCGAGTCCGTGCGGCTCTTCGACGTCTTCACCGGCGACCAGGTCGGCGAGGGCAGGAAGTCACTGGCCTTCGCGCTCCGTTTCCGGTCACCGGACCGGACCCTGAAGGAGGGGGAGGCGACCGCTGCCCGCGAGGCCGCCGTCGCCCTGGCCGCCGAGCGGACCGGTGCCGTCCAGCGTGTGTGAGCCGCGAGTCGTATGAACGACGTCGTGCCCGCGCTCGGTGAGGTAGCCGAATCAGGTCTCTGCCTGCTTTCGGAGGTCACCTGGCGCGGGACGCCGCTCCCCGGCGAGCGGGCGATCCAACTGCTCGCGGGCCTGGTCCTGCATGCTCCTCGGGCGGCCTCCAGCAGCCGCTTGGTCAACGATGTCCGGGTGCGAGTGCG
>JAKDNC010000387.1 GCA_030452025.1 Nocardioides sp.
CGGACGAGCGTCGCGATGTGGTCGGCGACAAGACCGCCGGCGGCGCCGCGGTCGCCGGACAGCTCGCGGACTGGGGAGGTCAGACGCCCGCCTTCGCAGTCACCGTCGGCGCCGGTGTCGTGGCAACAGTGATGTCCTGGAGCAGTTCGCAAATGCTGTCCCGGGCAGAGGAGGGCTCAGCCCTGGCTCACCTCGACCTCGGCCCCGTGGAGCTCGGCGAGCAGGATTGCCCCGCCCAGATCTAGCTTCGTCCGGTGCAGCCGCGCAGACGCCAGGTCCACCCGGTCCAGGGAGGCACTGCGCAGGTCGGTCCCGGAGAGGTTCGCCTCACGCAGGTTGGCACCCTCGAGGTTCGCGCCGCGCAGCACGCTCGAAGTCAGGTCGGCCATCGACAGGTCCGCCTCGCGCAGGTCGAGGTCGGCCAGGTCGAGCTTCCCGAGCTTGGCGCCCCGCATGGTCACGCTGCGCCACTGACCACCGAAGATCCGGACGGGCCGCAGGGTGCAGTCGTCGAAGACAGAGCCGATCATCTTGCACCCCTCGAACGTCGCGTCGAAGAAGTTGGTCCGGCGGAAGTCACAGGCCACGAAGGCCGTGTTGCGGTGCGTGCTGGCGTTGAATCGACAGTTGTGGAACGTGCACTGGTCGAAGGTCGCGCCCGACGTCGTGGTCTCGCTGAAGTCGATGTCGCTGAACGTGCACTCGACGAAGCGCACGTCGTCGAGATCGTCGCCGTACCAGTCCTCGTCGCGGTAATGGATGTCGGTCTTCTCGATGGCCTCGGTCACCGTGCCACCGTAGTGGCGTCGGCCCGTGTGCGGATGCCGTCCAGGATCAGGTCCAGCCCGAGCTCGAAGTCCGAGCTCTTCCGAGGCGCGTCACCGATGGCGCCCGCGCTGCTGGCCTGGAGGTGGGTCTGCTCCTCGGTGACGTGGCCGAAGACGAAGTGGAGCAGTGTGCTCGTGGCGACCTGCGCCAGCTCCGCCGGCAATTCGGCCTCCCGCAGGATCGTGCCCAGGGACTCGTCAACGGCTCCCGCTCCCAGCCCGAACGCGTGGACCGTGGCGACGAGCTCGGCGCCGTCGCGGTAGGCCAGCATCGCGTCGCGCAACTCACGGACGGTGTAGCGCACCGCGTCGTCCCAGGAGTCAGCCTGCCAGTCCCGCGAGCCACGCGTGAGGACCTCGTCGGCGACGGCGGCCAGCAGGCTCTGCTTGTTGGCGAAGTGGTGATAGAGGGCCGAGGGCTGCACGCCGAGCTCGGAGCCGAGTCGACGCATGGACAGGTCGGCCAGTCCATAGGCGTCCAGGACGGCAATCGCCCGTTCAACAATGTCTGCCCGGTGGTAGCGCACCGTGATCCCTGTCTCCTTCGTTGACCAGAAGTCTCGCGGACTCTAACCTGAACGCCGTTCACCTGATCGTTGTTCAGGTCCGTATGAGAGAGACTACCCAGATGTCCATGCAGTCCCCCACCCGTCCTCGCACTCGCCGCAGCTTGAGCGTCATCGACCTTGCCCTGATTGCCGGATTCGCCGCGTTGATCGCGGTCGCGGCGATCCTGCCCGCGATCAACGTCGCTGGCCCGGTGCCGATCACCCTGCAGACCTTCGCAGTCCTGCTCGCCGGTGCGGTCCTGGGCGCGCGACGTGGCTTCCTCGCCGTGGTCGCCTACATCGCGCTGGGCGCGGCGGGCCTCCCGATCTTCTCCGGAGGAGGCGCCGGCCTCGGGGTTCTCGCCGGCCCGACCGCGGGATACCTCATCGGCTTCGCGTTCGGCGCGGCCCTGTGCGGCTTCATCGTCGAGCGACTCCCCCGCAAGCGCATCCAGTCCAGTGTCCCCCTGGTCTTCGTGGCCGGCCTGGTCAGCAGCGCGATCTTCATCCACACCGGCGGCATGGCGGGCCTCGTGCTGCGCGCGGACATGACCTGGTCCCAGGCCTTCGACACCGACAAGATCTTCTGGATTGGCGACATCATCAAGAACGTCGCCATGGCGCTGGTCGCCACCGCCGTGCACCGCGCCTTCCCGGACCTGCTGGACCGTCCCGCGGACACGCGCGCCGGAGCCTCCGTCCCGGCGTGACCGGGATCGAGCTGCACGACGTCACGGTCCGGCCTCCCGGCGCCGATGGTCTCGTCATCCTGCAGGAGACCAGCCTCGCCCTCACCGAGCGTCGGATCGCGCTGATCGGCCCCAACGGCTCGGGCAAGTCGACTCTGGCGCGACTCGTCAATGGGCTGGTCAGCGCCAGCACCGGGCGGGTCGTCGTGAACGGGCTGGACGTGGCCGAGCGCGGCGCGGAGGTACGCCGCCAGGTCGGTTTCGCCTTCACCGACCCGGCGTCACAGCTCGTGATGCCCACGGTGATCGAGGACGTGGCGCTCTCGTTGCGGCGTACCCACAAGAACAAGAAGGAGCGGATGGCCGCAGCCGAGGGCGTGCTCGTCGCCTACGGCCTCCGCGCGCTCCGCGACCGCAGCGTGCACACACTCTCGGGCGGCCAGCGACAGCTCCTGGCGATGGCTGGGGTCCTCGCGACCGACCCGAAGATCCTCGTCGCCGACGAGCCCACGACGCTGCTCGACCTGCGCAACACGAGAGAGATCGGCGAGCTCATCCTCTCCCTCGAGCAGCAACTCATCCTGGTCACCCACGACCTCGACCTCGCCGCACGCTGCGAGCGCGCACTGGTGGTCAACGACGGCCGGATCGCCTACGACGGCCCCGCGGCGGAGGCCGTCGAGGTGTATCGGGCGATGCCATGAGCCAGACCACCCTGTTGGGCAACTACCGCCCCGGGACCACCGTCCTGCATCGCATGACGCCGGGCGCCAAGCTGGGCCTGCTCGCGGTCACAGCGATCGTCCTGGTGCTCTTCCGCTCTCCCCCGCTGGCGCTGGGCGCTCTGGCCGTCGCGGTCGCACTGACCACGTGGACCGCCGGAGGACTGCGTGCCGTCAGGCAGACGCTGCGTCGGATCGCTTTCGTCGCGGTGATGCTCGGCGCTTGGTTGGCCTGGCAGAAGGGATGGCCGCGCGCCGTCGACTCGGTCGGGGACCTCCTTGCCCTCGTCCTCCTGTCGTCGGTGCTCACCGCCACCACCGCGGTCGACGACATGCTCGACACGATCACCCGCGGCGTGGAACCGTTCCGACGCTTCGGCGTCTCGCCCGAACGGGTGGCCCTGGTCTTCTCGTTGACCATCCGCGCCATCCCCACCACCCTCGAGATCGCCCACGAGACACGAGACGCCGCAGTCGCGCGAGGACTGCAGCGCAGCCCCCGCGCCCGACTCATCCCGCTGGTCATCCGAGTGGTCGCGAACGCCCGCTCCACGGGAGCCGCGCTGCACGCCCGAGGCATCGGCGACGACTGAGTCACGCCCCGAGAGTCGACGCGTCGGTCACCACTCCATGTCGCACGCACTCGGCCGTCCAGCCACGCGGCACGACCTGCACCTTCATCCGTCGGCGACAGGTGGTGCAGAAGCGCGGCGGTTCCAGGGCCAGGTGCCGCTCGCAGGACTCGTGCCGGACGCGAGCCAACGGGTCACCGCAGTGGCCGCAGTACGTCGCCTCCATCACAGGGTCTTCGCCAGTTCCTTGATCGGCATCTTCAAGTCCGAGAGCAGCTCGATGTCGGCGTCGGCCTCACGCCCCAGCGTGGTCAGGTAGTTGCCCACGATCACCGCGTTGACCCCGCCCAGGAGCCCGTCACGGGTTCCGAGGTCGCCCAGCGTGAGCTCTCGCCCACCGGCGTAGCGGAGCACCGTGCGCGGCATTGCGAGCCGGAACGCCGCGATGGTGCGCAGCGCATCCGCGGAGCCCATCAGCGGCAGGTCCCCGAAGGGCGTTCCCGCACGAGGGTTGAGAAAGTTCAGCGGCACCTCGTGCGGGTCCAGCTCGGCCAGCTGCGTGGCCAGCTCGGCCCGCTGCTCGAGCGACTCCCCCATCCCCACGAGCCCGCCACAGCACAGCTCCATGCCTGACTCACGCACCCTCTGGCAGGTCTCCCACCGCTCCTCGTAGGAATGGGTCGTGACCACTGACGGGA
>JAKDNC010000388.1 GCA_030452025.1 Nocardioides sp.
GCAGGGTCGCCAGTGGTGAGCCGTCAACGAGCCGGGGCGGGTCCACGGCGCTCATGACGTCACCGGCACAGGTGTGGCAACCGAGACGGTCTCGCCATCGACAAGGAGAGGGAGTGGGTCCAGATGCAGGCCCGGGTCATCCAGGCAGGCCCCAGCGCGTCGTACGTCGTAGTGGGCGCCGCAGGTCGGGCAACGCAGCACCGCGTCACCGACGGCCCCACCCATCCGGCGGGTGAGTGCAGCGTCGCGCAGCCCGGTCTCACAGCGGGCACAGCGGTCGAGGAAGGCGAAGTGGTCGTTGCCGATGCGACACACCACGAGAGGGGTGTCGCCGGCCAGTGCCCCGGACAGGTCGCCCGGCGCCAACGCCGAGACCTCGGGCAGCGGGTGCCAGGCCGCGACCCCGTCCTCCGAGTCGTGCAACCGGGAGCGGAGTGAATCCACCGGGATCAGTGGTCCGTCCGGGGTGGACGTCGTGCTCGGCGTCTCCACCTCGATCTTGCTGATCTCGGGTGCCGCGGCCTCGATGGCCCCCTCCACCGCGAGCTTGAGCGTGACCGACGACGACGGGCAGCCGTCGCAGCTGCCGAGCAGGCGGAGGTGCACGGACTCGTCCTCCACCGCGACCAACTCCACGTCACCGCCGTGGGATCCGAGGTAGGGCCGGACGCTTTCAAGGGCACGCTCGACCCGGGTCTCGACGGAGTAGGGATGCAGCCCGTGCACGATCAGCAGCCCGGCGACGAACTCGTCGGCTGCCAGCCGGTCGAGCATCTCCTCGTCGAGCCGGCCGGCCTCGTGGAAGATGTCGAGGATCTGCTCCAGCCCTCCGCCGTAGAGGTCGGTGACCAGACGCACCAGCTCCTCAGCGCGCTCGCGGGCCACCACGCCGCCCGACGCACTCGCGTCGAGCAGGAGCTCGATCCGCTCACTGATGGCACGTAGGTCGGGCATGGACCCTCTACTCTGTGCCGGCGGACTGGGTGGGCGAGTGGAGCTTCTCCAGGACGGTGCCGTCGCCGAGATACATGTGCACCCCGCAGGGCAGACAGGGATCGAAGCTGCGCACGGTGCGCATGATGTCGATGCCCTTGAAGTGTTCCCGGTCGTTCTCCTCGAAGATCGGCTGGCCCTGGACCGCGTCCTCGTAGGGGCCCGGGGTCCCGTAGGAGTCGCGGGGTGAGGCGTTCCAGGGTGTCGGTGGATAGGGGTGGTAGTTCGCGATCTTCCCGTCCCGGATCACCATGTGGTGACTCAGCACGCCGCGCACGGCCTCGGTGAAGCCGCACCCGACGCCTTCTTCGGGGACCTCGAACTTCTCCCAGGTCTTGGTGCGCCCGGCCCGGATCTCGACCAGTGCCTTCTCCGCGAAGTGCAGGGCACAGGCCGCGGCGTACGCCTGGAAGTAGGTGCGGGCACGGTTGCGTTCGATCGTGTTGCTCCACTTCGGGATCTTCCACTCCAGCTCGACCGGACCCTTGAGTGCGGTCTTGGGGAGGTTGATCTGGACGCTCTTGCCGGTGGAGCGCACGTAGCCGATGTCGACGAGGCCGGCGAGAGCGGTCGACCAGAGTCGCGCCAGCGGTCCGCCACCGGTGTCGAGGGCGAGGTAGTCCTTGCCGTCGAACCAGCGCGGTGACATCACCCAGCTGTACTTGTCGTCGAGGTCACGCTTCTGCGGCTGGGGGTTGGTGTGCTGGTTCCACGGGTGGCGGGCATCGACCGGGTTGCCCAGGGGGTCGTTTTTCACGAACATCTCCTGGCCCTCCCAGTCCTGGTAGTACGACGATCCGAGCAGGATCCGGATGCCGAGGTTGATCTTCACCAGGTCGGTGGTGACCAGCTCGCCGTCGACGACGACCCCGGGGGTGACGTACATCGCCCGACCCCACTCGGTCATGTCCTTGTACTCGAAGTTGCAGTGCTCGGGGTCCTGGAACGAGCCCCAGCAGCCCAGCAGGATCCGGCGGTTGCCGACTTCCTCGTAGCCGGGCAGCGCCTCGTAGAAGAAGTCGAACAGGTCGTCGTGCATCGGGACGACTTTCTTCATGAACTCGATGTAGCGCATCAGCCGGGTCATGTAGTCGGTCATCAACTGGATCGTCGCCACCGTCCCGACGCCGCCCGGGTAGAGCGTGGACGGGTGGACGTGACGCCCTTCCATCAGGCAGAACATCTCGCGGGTGGAGCGGCTGACCTGCAGCGCTTCGCGGTAGAACTCGCCGGTGAAGGGGTTCAGCGACCGCATGATGTCGCCGATCGTCTGGTAGCCGTGTGCGTCGGCGTGCGGTGACTCAGTCGCGTTGGCGAGCTCGAGGACTCCGGGGTTGGTCTCGGAGACCATCTTCTCGCAGTAGTCGACGCCGACCAGGTTCTCCTGGAAGATGTTGTGGTCGAACATGTACTCCGCGGCTTCGCCGAGGTTGACGATCCACTCGCCCAGATGCGGCGGTTTCACGCCGTACGCCATGTTCTGCGCATAGCACGAGCAGGTGGCGTGGTTGTCGCCGCAGATGCCGCAGATCCGGCTGGTGATGAAGTGGGCGTCGCGGGGATCCTTGCCCTTCATGAAGATCGAGTAGCCGCGGAAGATGGAGCTGGTGCTCTTGCACTCCGCGACCACCCTCTGCTTGAAGTCGATCTTGGTGTAGATCCCGAGACTGCCCACGATCCGTGTGATCGGATCCCAGGCCATCTCCGTGAGGCCGTTCTCGTCCTCGGTGAACTTCGTGGGGTTGGGGATGATCGTGGTCATCTCGCCGGCTCTCTGTTGTGGTCGTGGGCTACCAGGTGCGGGTGGCGCCGGTGGTCAGCTTGTCGCCCCGGACACGCCACTTGGGCTCCTTGTCGAGGGTGCGCGTGGTGATCTTGCGCAGTCGTCGCATCGTGGTCCCATAGGCGCCGATGGCAGTCGTGGAGAGCTTCCCGCCCGGGGGCTCGTCCATGAAGGGCATGAACTTGTCGGGAAAGCCGGGCATGGTGCAGCCGATGCAGATTCCGCCGACGTTGGGGCAGCCTCCGACGCCGTTGATCCATCCACGTTTGGGGACGTTGCACTTGACGGTGGGCCCCCAGCAGCCGAGCTTCACGATGCACTTGGGGGAGCCGTACTCCTGCGCGAAGTCCCCCTGCTCGTAGTAGCCGGCGCGGTCGCACCCCTCGTGCACGGTGTTTCCGAAGAGCCACGTGGGGCGCAGTGCGTCATCGAGCGGGATCATCGGCGCCTGCTCGGTGGCCATGTAGAGCAGGTAGGTCAGCGTCTCGGACAGGTTGTCGGGCTGGACGGGGCAGCCGGGAACGCAGACGATCGGGATGTCGGCCTTGGACTTCCAGTCCCAGCCGAGGTAGTCGGGCACGCCCATCGCCCCTGTCGGGTTGCCGGCCATCGCGTGGATGCCGCCGTACGTCGCACAGGTGCCGGCTGCGACGATGGCGGTGGCCTTCGGTGCAAGTCGGTCGAGCCATTCACTGGTGGTGATCGGCTGCCCGGTCTCCGGGTCGTTGCCGAAGCCGCACCAGTAGCCCTCGTCGTGCAGCTGCTCGTTGGGGATGGAGCCCTCGACCACCAGGACGAACGGTTCGAGTTCGCCCCGGTCGGCCTTGCGGAACCATTCGAGGAAGTCGTCCGCGCCGCCTTCGGGGCCACACTCGAAGTCGATCAGTGGCCAGTGGACTGCGATCTGGGGGAGCCCCGGCAGGGCGCCGAGGGCGATCTCCTCGATGCTGGGCTGGGTCGCTGCGGTGAGGCTGACCGAATCGCCGTCACAACTGAGTCCCGCGTTGATCCACAGGACGTGGATGAGTGTCTCTTCCGCTTTCGTTGCTTCGGCTGTCGGCACGAAGGCCCGCTCTCCGGGGGCCGGCAAAGGGTCCTGGGTCCCCACTGGAAGTCCGATCGCATCGGGATCGTCGACCCCGGTGTGACGCGCATCACGTCGTCGTTCACCATGACATGCCTGAACCACGGCGTTGTCAAGACCGGCCGGTCCCGGATACCCCAAAGTGGTGAGCCAGTTCTGGTGGGCCAATTCTGG
>JAKDNC010000389.1 GCA_030452025.1 Nocardioides sp.
CCGCGGGGCCCACTCGGGCCGTCGCCGGTGCCTCGGGGGTTGTGGCCGGGATCCTGGTTCCCGTCGCCGCCCTGGCTGCCGTAGGCAGCGCCGCCGTACTGCTGGGGCTGGCCGGGAGCCTGCCCCTGGCCGGGAGGAGTCTGCTGCGGCGGGCGGGTGACGTGGCGGGTCGGCTCCTCGCCCGGGTCACCATGGGGGTTGGGGCCGGATCCGTACGGTGGCTGGTCGTTGCTCATTGCTGTGCTCCTCTGCTTGGCGCCGGCGCGTCGTGCAAACCGATACGAGGGTGCGAGTGCCGGAAGGGGGACTTGAACCCCCACGCCCTAGGGCACAGGTACCTAAAACCTGCGTGTCTACCAATTCCACCATTCCGGCATCGCCCGCAGTCTAGAAGGCCGGTCGGAGCAGACTCATTCCCAGGTCCAGGTGTTCTCAATCATGTCGAGCACTTCTGTGATCGAGGTCTCGTACTGCGCGAGTGAGGTGTAGGTGAAATGCGTGGAGCGATCCGTCGTGGACGGTCATGAACTCGTGGTAGGTCACGTGGTGTCCCGCCTCAGTGGTGGCCCAGGACTGCACTCCCAGTGCCCGGCTGCCGTCCAGATCGATGGGGTCGACTTCGACCTTCTTGCCCTGCATCTTGGTGAACTGAATGGACTTCCAGTCATCCAGGGCGTGCTCGGGCCGGGTGGCCCCGGGAGCGGGGCGTTTCACGATCGTGAGGTTGGCGCCGCGGTCCTCACTGGTCCCCGGCGGCGTCCAGGCCCAGGTCTCGGCGCAGCTTGGCGACGTGGCCGGTGGCCTTGACGTTGTACTGCGCGACCTCGATCTTGCCGTCCTCGTCGACCACGAGCGTCGAGCGGATCACTCCCTGCACGACCTTGCCGTAGAGCTTCTTCTCACCGAACGCGGCGTACGACGTCATCACGGCCTTGTCGGGGTCCGAGAGCAGGGTGATCGTGAGGCAGTCGCGCTCGCGGAACTTCGCCAGCTTCGCGGGCTTGTCGGGGGAGATGCCGATCACCTCGTAGCCGGCGCTGCGCAACGACGCGATGTTGTCGGTGAAGTCGCAGGCCTGCTTCGTGCAGCCCGGCGTCATCGCAGCCGGGTAGAAGTAGACGATCACTTTGCGGCCCCTCAAGTCGGCGAGGCTCACCGACTTGCCGGTGTCGGACTCGAGGGTGAAGTCGGGTGCGGTGTTGCCGGGCTCGAGACGCTCTGTCACGTCATCTCCTTGATCGGGGCATGCTCTCCTGCAACAGTGTCGCAAGAGAGTAGGGTGGGCAAAATGCACGTACCTGATGGTTTCCTCGATGCGCCCACCTCGGTCGCGACCGGCGTGGTGGCAGCAACCGGTGTCGCGCTCGCGCTGCGCGGCGCACGCAAGGAGCTCGACGACCGTACCGCGCCGCTCGCGGGGCTGGTCGCGACGTTCGTCTTCGCCGGACAGATGATCAACTTCCCCGTCGCGGGAGGGACCAGTGGCCATCTGCTCGGCGGGGTCCTGGCCGCGGTGCTGGTGGGTCCGTGGACCGGAATCCTGTGCATCAGCGTGGTCCTCGTGGTCCAGTCCCTGCTGATGGCCGACGGCGGCGTGACCGCCCTCGGCACCAACATCACGCTGATGGGCCTGGTCGGGGTGGCCGTCGGTTGGCTGATCTTCGTCGCCATCCGCTCGATCCTCCCGCGCAGGGTGGGATCGGTGGCGCCCGCAGCGGCGCTGGCCGCCCTGATCAGCGTCCCCGTCGCGGCCGTCGCCTTCAGTCTCCTCTTCGCGGTCGGCGGCACTGCCCCCGTCGAGACCGGCAAGGTGCTGACCGCGATGGTGTCGTGGCACGTCGTCATCGGTCTCGGTGAAGCAGCGATCACCGCCCTGGTCGTCGGCTCTGTGATCGCAGCGCGGCCCGACCTCGTCTACGGCGCCCGACCGCTGATGAACAAACCCTCCGACCTCGAGATCCGCAAGGCAGGGACCGCATGAAACGCAACGCCAAGCTCCTGGTCACCCTGCTCGTCGCGTCCTTCCTGATCGCGGGGGTGGCCAGCTTCTACGCCAGCTCCCACCCGGACGGGCTCGAGTACGTCGCCGAGAAGACCGGGTTCATGGACTCCGCGGAGGATTCGCCGACTGCGGACAGCCCCTTTGCCGACTACGGCGTCAAGGGAGTCGATGACGAGCGGATCAGCGGTGGACTCGCCGGTGTGATCGGCTGTGTCGCCGTGCTCGGGCTCGCCGGCGGGTTGTTCTTCCTCATCGGTCGTCGCGGTTCGGCGGACGACGAGGCGAAGGACGAGTCCGACACCGAGAAGGTCTGAGATGGGCGCCGGTCATGGGCACCGGCTCTTCTTCCATGAGCACAGCCGGATCCATCGGGCTCCGGCGCACCTGAAGCTGCTCGTCCTGGTCGGTTTCATGCTGCTGGTCGTCGCCACGCCCCACAGTTGGTATCCCGCGTACGCCGCCTACCTGGGCGTCGTGCTCACGGTCATCCTGGTCTCGCGGGTGCCGGTGCCCTACATCGTGCGGCGGATGGTGGTCGAGGTGCCGTTCGTCGTCTTCGCGCTGCTGATCCCGTTCGTCGCGACCGGGCCGCGGGTCGACGTACTCGGCATGTCCGTCTCCGAGCCTGGCCTGTTGGCGGCGTGGGGACTGCTGGCCAAGGCGACTCTGGGCGTGATGGCGTCGTTGACGCTCGCCGCGACCACCGAGCCGGTCGACCTGCTGCGCGGGCTCCGCACGCTTCGGGTGCCGGACCTGCTGGTGCAGATCATGAGCTTCATGATCCGTTATCTCGACGTGGTGACGGGGGAGTGGTCACGTATGGTCGTCGCCATGCGTTCCCGCGGTTGCGAGCCGAGATCGCCGCGTCACTGGCCGGCGATGGCCAAGTCCCTCGGCGCCTTGTTCATCCGCTCCTTCGAGCGCGGTGAGCGCGTCCACCTCGCGATGCTCTCGCGTGGCTACACCGGGAGCATGCCCGAATGAGCACCCCGGTGCTCGACGTCCAGGGACTCGCGTTCGCCTACCCGGACGGACATCAGGCCCTCTTCGGCGTCGATCTCCACGTCCACCGCGGTGAGCGGGTCGCGCTGCTGGGCCCGAACGGCGCCGGAAAGACCACGCTGGTGCTGCACCTCAACGGCATCCTGACCGGCGGGGCGGGCAGCGTCACGGTGAGTGGACTGCCGGTGGTGAAGAAGAACGTCGCGGAGATCCGGCGCCGAGTCGGGATCGTCTTCCAGGACCCCGACGACCAGCTGTTCATGCCCACCGTGCGTCAGGACGTCGCCTTCGGCCCGGCCAATCTGGGGCTCAAGGGCGACGACCTCGATGCGCGGGTGGTCGGCGCGCTCGAGCAGGTCGGGATGGCCGAGTTCATCGACCGGCCGCCGCATCATCTCTCCTTCGGTCAGCGTCGCCGGGTGGCGGTGGCGACCGTGCTGGCCATGGAGCCGGAGATCCTGGTCCTCGACGAGCCGTCGTCCAACCTGGATCCGGCCTCGCGACGCGAACTCGCCGACATCCTGCGGTCGCTGGACGTCACGGTCCTGATGGTGACCCATGACCTTCCCTACGCGCTCGAGCTGTGCCCGCGGGCCGTCGTACTCACCGAGGGCACCATGGTCGCGGACGGGGCGACCTACGACGTCTTGACCGACGATGCGCTGATGCGGGCGAACCGTTTGGAACTGCCCTTCGGGTTCGATCCGCGAACCATTGATAGCCTTCCCAACTGACGCATCCGGCGACAACAGGAGACCGATCGTGGGCAACGAGATGAACTCCGTCGAGCAAGAGCTCGAGGAGACGCGCGAGCGACTTGCGCAGACCATCGATCAGCTCGTCTACCGGGCGAGCCCCAAGACGATCGTCAGCCGGCAGGTGGCCGCCGCGAAGGGCTACTTCGTCGACGCCAGCACAGGATCGCCGCGCACCGACAACATCCTCAAGGTCGTCGGGGGCGTGGCCGGCGTGGTCGGGCTGTTCGTAGTCGTCCGCAAAGTCGCCAGCTGAAACGACACAACCGTGCA
>JAKDNC010000390.1 GCA_030452025.1 Nocardioides sp.
CGTCTCCGATCCGGCCGACCCGCGGCTGGCCGACTACCGTGACCTGCGTGACGTACAGCTGCGCAAGCACCTCGAGGCCGAGCACGGCCTCTTCCTGGCCGAGGGCGAGAAGGTCGTACGCCGCGCGGTCGAGGCCGGTTTCACCCCGCGTTCGTTCCTGATGGCCCCCCGCTGGCTGGCCGGCCTCGACGACGTGCTCGCAACGGCACCGGACACACCCTGCTTCGTCGTCGACGAGTTGCTGGCCGAGGAGGTGACCGGCTTCCACGTGCACCGCGGCGCGCTGGCCTCGCTGGAGCGCCGGCCGGCGCGATCGGTCGAGGACGTGCTCGCCGATGCCCGGTCGATCCTGGTGCTCGAGGACATCGTCGACCACACCAACGTCGGGGCGATCTTCCGCAGCGGCGCCGCCCTCGGATTCGACGCCGTGCTGCTCTCGCCGCGGTGCGCCGACCCTCTCTACCGCCGGTCGATCAAGGTCGCCATGGGGGCTGTCTTCAGCGTGCCGTGGACCCGACTCGACGACTGGTACGACGGCCTCACGTCTCTGACCGAGCGTGGCTTCACCACGGTCGCGCTCACCCTCGCCGCCGACGCGACCCCGATCGAGGAAGCGGTGGCCGGGGTGGAGAAGGTGGCCCTGGTCCTCGGGTCCGAGGGGCACGGGCTCTCACCGCGCTGGGAGAAGTCCGCCGACCGACGGGCGGTCATCGCGATGCGTGAGGGGATCGACTCGCTGAACGTGGCCGCTGCCACCGCGGTCGCCTGCTACGTCACTGCTCGCCGCTGAACCACGGACCATTCGCGGTCACAGGGTGCTCACAGAGCCGTCAGCAACACCGACTCAGCCAGTTGGTCGATCCGCCGGGACGCCTCGCGGAGGCCACGCGTGCGCTGCAGGTAGGCCGCCATGGTGGACAGGATCGTGTTGCCCTCCTGTGGGACGAACGCCCATCCGCTGATCACACGGTCCTTCACCAGCAGGTTCGCGTCGACGAAGATCGCCTGCTGGTAGAGGCGCCCGCCGAGACCGAAACGGCGGCCGATCTCGAAGATCTTGTTTGAGTCGAAGATCCCCGTGTTGCTGACGTAGGCGGACCGGTCGATCCGGTCCCGGACCTGCGCCTCAGTGGGCGAGGACCTCAGCCTGACCGCGAACCGGGTGGCGTGCAGAAACTGGCTCGGGGTACTCAGGTCGGAGGACTGGATGGGGATCCTTCGGCCGAGCACCCGCAGGACCGCGGCCGTGTCGATGGCGTGGTGGGTGCCCAGGACCGGATCCAGGTGCCGGGCGACGACATTCCCAGCCACCGAGCGGCGGGCCATCACGAAGTCGGCGCTCTCGATGTCCTGTAGGTCACCGTCGCTGAGCGTGCGCAGGACGGCCAGCGCGGAGTGGGTGTTGCACGAGGGAATGGATGCGTGCCGCGACAGGCTGGAGTCCATGCCGTGACCGAGGACGTACGGCGTCCCGAAGGACTTCTCGGTCCCCTGGGCGGAGGCGCCCAGGAGGTTCGGGAATCCGTCGTACCTGGCCTTGCGTCGCAGTCCCTGACCGGGACGACCGGCGTCGAAGACGTAGTCGATCTCGTGGGCGACATCCTCGATGCGGGCCTGGGCGGGATACTCGTCGCCGACCAGGATGATGCCGAGATTCTTCAGGCGCTGCATCTGCGGTTCGTCCCACGGATGGACGGTGCTCTTGTGGGCGTAGACCGTGTCCGTGTCCAGCAGGTCCCAATGTGCGGTGAGCACCTGCAGGAGGGTCGTGCCGAAGTTGCCGATGCCGTTGACCAGGACTTTCATCGCCACCACCATCGCGTCCATCGGGACGAGGTGGCCGCCGTGGATGACACGCAGACGAGCAGCACGAGGGCTCCGAGACGATGGCTCATACAAGGTACGACGCGCGAGCGGCGTATGCGGTTGTCCCTGCATCGTGATTTTCTCATGAGTGGCACCATGGGAGCATGACGAGCTCGCGCCGGTCAGATCTTTCCCACACTGCCGAGCTGGGGGCCTCCACCGTCGATCGCCTCCACCTCGGGTGGGCCGATGAAATCTCTGTCCCACCCGAGTTGCTGTCCGAGGCCGGGGACCACTTCGTGGTTCGTGAAGAAATCGCGATGGTGATGATCCTGGACCTCTTCGAGAGCCAGGTCGTGATCGGCCCGTCGGCACCCTTGAACAGGCTCCGCCCGCTCGCCCCGGAGCAGCGCAGCACCGCGGATGATGTCCGGGGCGCCCTGGGGTCGGGGGTCCGCGCGATCAGCGCGGCCTCCCTGTCCTACGCCGAGGATGTGCGGGCCCCGCTCGGCATCGAGGTCGCTGTCTCCCCGGTGCAGAACGTCGACCTCCTCCGCGACCAGTGCTCGGCGCAGGAGTGGGAGGAGAGCGGGCTGATCGACATGCCCTCTCGGATCGCGGCCCGGCGCAGCGACGGAAAGGTGGCCGCGGTCGCCGGGTTCGAGAGGTGGGGTCTGCACATCGCCCAGCTCGGCGTCCTCGTCGATCCGCAATACCGCGGCCAGGGGTACGGCGCCTGCGCCGCCGCGCGAGCCGCGCAGGTGGCTCAGGGGGACCAGTTGATCCCGCAGTGGCGCTGCCGGATGGACAACGTGGCGTCGCTCGAGCTCGCGCAGCGCCTCGGTTTCATCGATGCGGGCAGGCAACTGGTCATCGCACTCGAGGAGGGCTGAGGAGGGTTCACTCCTCAGCGACCCCCATCGGCCACCCCTCTGGGAAGTCCGCGGCCACCTTCTCGTGCTGCTTGCGCAGCTTCTTCCGGCTCCGGTCACTGACCCGGTCGCCGAACACAGTGCCCATCGTGTGGTCCGTCTCGTGCTGCAGGCAACGGGCAAGCAGCCCGTCGCCCTCGAACTCGACCGGCTCGCCGTCGAGGCCAGTCCCGGTGGCCCGGGCGTAGTCCGGGCGCGCGCACTCGACGAAGGCGCCGGGCAATGAGAGGCAACCCTCCTCGTCCTCGTCGAGCTGCCGATCGCGCCCTTCGGGCAGCCTCACGTCGGGATTGCAGATCACCCCGACGGTCCGTCGGCCAGAGGAGTCGGGGCAGTCGAAGACGAAGCCCGCGAGATCCACCCCGACCTGGCAGGCAGCCAGGCCGACGCCGTCGGCGGCGTACATCGTGGCGACCATGTCGGCGACCAACGAGCGCAATTCCTCGTCGAAGGCCGTCACCGGGCGCTGCCGGGCATGCATCACCGGGGTGCCCCACCGGGTGATCGGCCGGACGGTGCCTCCCTCAGGAAGAGGGCCGTGGGGCATGAGGACTTCCGGGACGGACTGCGAGGACATGGACGACATCCTAGGAGGGTGTCGGCCGGCTCGTGATGTGGGACATATCGGGAGAGTGTGGCGCGATGTGTAACTCAGAGTTACATTCAGTGCATGTCCCTGATCAGAGCAACCAAGAACGCGGTCTCCCCGGGCGGCAAGCACGGGCTGAGCGGCCGCGAGTCACGCGACCCGATCGGCTATGCGGTGCTGGCGCTCAACAAGCTCGCCTCCAGCGATCTGATCGATCGTCTGGGGCTGCGCAAGCAGACCGAGCAGACCGTCTTCACCGTGACCCGTGGCGGATTCAAGGTGGCCGGTCAGGCGGGTCGGGCCTTCGCCCAGAAGGGCAAGAAGGGTGCTCCCGGCGTCCGAGTGCCCGCGGCCAATCCCACCGGCGTCTTCGACCTCACGCCCACCGAGGACGAGCAGATGCTTGTCGACGTGGTCGCCGATTTTGCCGAGAAGGCCCTTCGTCCCGCCGCCGCCGAGGCGAACGAGACGTGCGCCGCTCCCGAGGAACTGCTGGCCTCCAGCATCGAGATCGGACTCCCGATACTCGGGGTGCCGGAGAAGCTCGGCGGCATCTCCGAGGAACGCTCGGCGATGGCGGGCACCCTCGTCGCTGAAGCCCTCGGCAAAGGCGACATGGGTCTGGCCGTCGCTGCGCTCGCTCCCGGAGCGGTCGCCACGGCGATCTCGCTGTGGGGCACCGACCAGCAGCAGT
>JAKDNC010000391.1 GCA_030452025.1 Nocardioides sp.
TCACGCTGAGATGTGGGTGGCAGCAGGTGCTCGAACCCTGCCGGTTGGCGGCGGTCGTGGGGCGGTTGCTGCTCGCCCGGGGGTTGCGGGGGAGGCTGGTCGGGTGCGGCCCGGGGTGTCCTGTCGGCGACATCGTTGGAGATTTCCGTGCACCCGGTGCGTGAGAATCTCCAGTGACCGCTGGAGGTGGTCCGACACGCCCTCGGAGCAGTGATTTCGGGACCCGAAATCGCGCTGACCTGCGGTTATGCGATCGCCGTCGTCGATCGGCGAAATAGGTGCCACGTGTACTTGCATCCGCCCGGAACTCCGACGTACGGTAACCACTACATCTAGTAGTTACATCGTTGTGGTTTTCCACATCTAGTCCACAATGGACTGATGGATACCCACAGGAAATCGATGGTTATCCACAGGCTGGCGGCGCCAACCTGTGGAATCCGTGGAGCCGAGAAGACGTTGCACCAAGGGAGGAGGTCGCTGACATGCACTGTCCATATTGCCGCAGCGCCGACACCCGAGTCCTCGACTCCCGCGTGGCCGATGACGGTGGCTCGATCCGCCGACGCCGCACCTGCCCGTCGTGCAACAAGCGCTTCTCCACCGTGGAGCTGATGCAGCTGACGGTGCTCAAGCGATCCGGGGCGACTGAGCCCTTCGCTCGCGAGAAGGCGATCTCCGGTGCGCGGAAGGCCTGCAAGGGCCGCCCGGTCACCGATGACCAGCTGGCCTGTCTGGGCCAGGCCGTCGAGGACGCGCTGCGCGCCGAAGGGTGGGCGGAGGTGCCGGCCAACGAGGTCGGCCTGGCCATCCTCGGACCGCTCCGCGAGCTCGACGAGGTCGCCTACCTCCGGTTCGCCAGCGTCTACCGTGCCTTCGAGTCGGCCGACGACTTCATGGCCGAGATCGAGATGCTGCGCCGTGAGCGCGAGCTGCGCGGCCGCGACCCTCAGCCGACGGGCTGAGCCAAGAACTGCCCGGCACGTAGTGGGGAAGCTGCGTGCCGGGCACCCCTTTCGTTTCCCCCACGGAGCCGTCGCCCCGTCACCAGCGGGCCGGTCCACAGCAACATCAGCAGCACCAGCAACAACCAGAGAAGTATCGCCGGAGTTCGGGAAAGAGGAGACATGACGGAGACGGTCAACGGTGGGTCTGCGCAGGCAGAGCACAAGCGGGCGCAGGGAACCCCGGGCAAGGGCGCCAAGGGGAAGGGCCTGACCATCGATCGGGTCTTCAGCACCGAGGGCGTGCACCCCTACGACGAGATCACCTGGGAGCGCCGCGACGTCGTCCAGACGAACTGGAAGACCGGCGAGGCCGTCTTCGAGCAGCGTGGCGTGGAGTACCCCGACTTCTGGTCGGTCAACGCGAGCACGATCGTCACCACGAAATATTTCCGCGGAGCCGTCGGCACCGACGCGCGTGAGTGGAGCCTCAAGCAGCTCATCGACCGGGTGGTGCGGACCTACACCGACGCGGGCCAGGAGAACGGCTACTTCGCCTCAGACGCCGACGCCGAGCTCTTCGAGCACGAGCTGACCTGGCTGCTGGTCCACCAGTACTTCTCCTTCAACTCTCCGGTCTGGTTCAACGTCGGTACGGCGTCCCCGCAGCAGGTCTCTGCCTGCTTCATCCTCTCGGTCGACGACTCGATGGACTCGATCCTGAACTGGTACAAGGAAGAGGGCTTCATCTTCAAGGGCGGCTCCGGCGCCGGCCTGAACCTGTCGCGGATCCGTTCGTCGAGGGAGCTCCTCTCCTCCGGCGGCACGGCCTCCGGCCCGGTCTCCTTCATGCGTGGGGCCGACGCCTCCGCGGGCACCATCAAGTCGGGCGGCGCGACCCGTCGTGCGGCCAAGATGGTCGTCCTCGACGTCGACCACCCCGACATCGAGGAGTTCGTCGAGACGAAGAAGAACGAAGAGGACAAGATCCGGGCGCTGCGTGACGCCGGGTTCGACATGGACCTCGGCGGCAAGGACATCACCTCGGTGCAGTATCAGAACGCCAACAACTCGGTCCGCGTGACCGACGAGTTCATGCGCGCGGTCGAGGACGGCACCGACTTCGGGCTCAAGGCCCGCGGCTCCGGCGAGGTCATCGAGAGCGTCGACGCGCGTGGCCTGTTCCGCAAGATCTCCGAGGCCGCGTGGGGCTGTGCCGACCCGGGGCTGCAGTACGACGACACGATCAACGACTGGCACACCAACCCCGAGACCGGCCGGATCACCGCGTCCAACCCGTGCTCGGAGTACATGTCGCTGGACAACTCCTCGTGCAACCTGGCGTCGCTGAACCTGCTCAAGTTCCTCCGCGACGACGACACCTTCGACGGCGAGCTGTTCGTGAAGGCGACCGAGCTGATCATCACCGCGATGGACATCTCGATCTGCTTTGCCGACTTCCCGACCGAGTCGATCGGTGAGACCACCCGCGACTACCGCCAGCTCGGCATCGGTTACGCCAACCTCGGTGCGCTGCTGATGGCGATGGGCCTGGGCTACGACTCCGACGGCGGTCGTTCGATGGCCGGCGCGATCACGTCGCTGATGACCGGCACGTCGTACAAGCGCTCGGCCGAGCTGGCCGGGGTCGTCGGCCCGTACGCCGGCTATGGCCGCAACGCGGACGCCCACAAGCGGGTCATGCGCAAGCACCAGGCAGCCAACGATGCGGTCCGCACGCTGCACACCGAGGACCTCGCGGTGCACAAGCTGGCCACCAAGGCGTGGGACGCCGTGGTGAAGACCGGTGAGAGGAACGGCTACCGCAACGCGCAGGCCTCCGTGCTCGCGCCGACCGGCACCATCGGCTTCATGATGGACTGCGACACCACCGGCATCGAGCCCGACTTCTCATTGGTGAAGTTCAAGAAGCTCGTCGGTGGCGGCTCGATGCAGATCGTGAACCAGACGATCCCGCGTGCGTTGAAGAAGTTGGGCTACCAGCCCGAGCAGGTCGAGGCGATCGTGGACTACATCGCCGAGCACGGTCACGTCATCGACGCGCCCGGGCTGAAGACCGAGCACTACGACATCTTCGACTGCGCGATGGGTGCCCGGGCGCTCAAGCCGATGGGTCACGTTCGGATGATGGCGGCGGCCCAGCCGTTCCTTTCGGGGGCGATCTCCAAGACCGTGAACCTCCCCACCGAGGCCACGATCGAGGACGTCGAGGACGTCTACCTGCAGTCGTGGAAGCTCGGTCTGAAGGCCACAGCGATCTACCGTGACAACGCGAAGGTGGGTCAGCCGCTGGCCACCGGCAAGGGCGAGAACAAGGGCGCCGACTCGAACGCCGAGGTCGTCGAGAAGGTCGTGGAGAAGGTCGTCTACGCACCGACCCGCAAGCGTCTTCCGAAGTCGCGTGCGTCGCGGACCACGTCGTTCACCGTCGGTGGCGCCGAGGGCTACATGACCTCCGGTGCCCACGAGGACGACACGCTCGGCGAGGTCTTCCTCAAGCTCGGCAAGCAGGGTTCGACCCTGGCCGGTGTGATGGATGCCTTCTCGATCGCGGTCTCGATCGGTTTGCAGTATGGCGTCCCGCTGGAGACCTACGTCTCGAAGTTCACCAACCTGCGCTTCGAGCCCGCTGGTCTGACCGACGACGCGGACATCCGGATGGCCCAGTCGATGATGGACTACATCTTCCGTCGTCTCGCCTTGGACTACCTGTCCTTCGAGGACCGCTCCGCGCTCGGCATCCACTCCGCCGAGGAGCGTCAGCGCCACCTGGAGACGGGTTCCTACGAGCTGATCGAGGAGACCGGCAACTCCAACGAGCTGACCGCCAGGGTCATTGAGGAGAAGGGGTCTGCGGTGGCCGAGCCCGACGAGCCCGCCTCCGAGCCCGCCTCCGAAACCGTGGCCAAGCCCGCCCCCAGCGGAGCCCACACCACCGCGGAGCTCCTCGAGCAGATCAGCGGCACCGCCATCGACAGCCCGCTCTGCCTCACCTGCGGGACCAAGATGCGCCCCGCCGGCTCGTGCCACGTCTGCGAGGGCTGCGGCA
>JAKDNC010000392.1 GCA_030452025.1 Nocardioides sp.
CTGGGATGGGGTCGGACGACCCCAGGAATCTGCGAGCATTGAGGGCGGTGACCTCGGTCCAGTCACTGCCGTAGGGAAGGAGCCCGGCACCGACGCCGTTGACGAACGACGCACCGAGGGGCGACTCCTGGGCGGCGAAAGGGAAGTCGGAACCGACCACCATGTGTTCGTGGCCGAACGTGGTTGCGGCCAACGCCAGCGCCTCCGGGTCGTAGGTGAGCCCGTCGGACCACAGGCGTGCGAGGAGGTGTCGCGGATCGGCCCGTGGCGTGCGGGTCTCGACCGGCTGGCGTGACCAGCCGTTGTGGAGCCGACCCCGGATCGCCGGGATCCCGGCTCCCCCATGGGCCAGACAGACTCGCAGTAACGGGTGCCGCTCGAGGACCCCACCGAAGATCAATGAGCCCACAGCCAGTTCGGTTTCGACCGGACGCCCCAGGCCGAAGGCGAGCCCGGGGGGACTGGTGCGTGTGGGAGCCATCGGGTTCCACGGGTGCACGAACACCGGCAGGTCCAGCTCCTCGATCCGGGCGAAGACCGGCTCCAGCTCGGGTGAGTGCAGTTCGAAGAGGTCGGCATGGGTGCCGATCCCCACCCCCGCCAGGCCGAGCTCCGAGGCCAGTCGGCCAACCTCCGCGACCGCGACATCGGGGTCTTGGAGCGGTACGGACCCGAAGCCCGTCAGCCTTCCCTCCCCCGACGCGACCAACTCCGCGAGCACCTCGTTCTGAGCCCCCGCGTAGTCAACGGCGTCATCCGGGTCCGCGTCATAGAGGAAAGTGAACGGGGTGGGCAGCACGACCTGGTGGTCGACACCCAACTCGTCCATCGCTGCGAGTCGAGCAGTCGCGTCCCAAGCAGTCGAGTCGAGAACGCGCACCACGCGGCCCTGTTGGCGGACCTGCACCCGGTCTCCATCCGGCTCCAGGACCGGCCAACCTTCTGCCACCGCCCTCTCGGAAGGCGGTGGAAGGTGACGGGGCAGGAAGTGGGTGTGGACGTCGAGCATCGACGACGCTCAGCTCAGGTCCACCGGCGGAACCCAGACGTTCGAGGTCCACCGGCCCGGCGCCATGCTGCGTGGCCGGTGGTCGGGGTCGGTGATCTTGTCGTGGTCAATGCAGAACTCCACCGTCGACGGGCCAGGCAGGCCCTTGCCGTAAAAGCCCATCGAGCCCGAGGTGGGGTGCCGCAGCAGGTCCCGGTCTAGGGGGATGTCGCGGGCGATGAAGTTCTGCCTGCCCCGCATCAGCTCGTCGATGTCGTTGAAGTGCAGGGCGACATGGTCGAGGAGCGGCGGCTCGCCGCGGCCGCACCCGAGCACAAGAGAGTGGTGGAACTGGTTCGCGGTGCGCAGGAAGACAGTCTTCCCAAGCACTCGGTCGGACTCGAGGAGGCCGATGACCCGGGTGTAGAAGTCGAAGGACGCGTCAAGGTCGGCCACGGCCACGACCGCGTGCAGCAGCTCTGCAGGGTTGATCCACGGCTTGGTCGGGGTGATGCCGATGTTGCCCATCGCATCGAAGAGCTCGACCTCATAGCCGTTCGGGTCCTGGAAGCGGATCGCCTCGCCTGTCCACTCGCCCTCGTGGTCGGTGACCTGGATTCCTTCGGCCTTGAGCAGTTCGCGGTAGGCAGCCAGATCCTCGCGCCGCTGGACCTCGAAGGCCATCCGACGCATGCCGGGCTTGCCATCGCTCTTGTGCAGCACCAACCAGTGGTGATCGGTGCCCCCACGCAGATGGACAGTGTCTTGGGAGGTTTCCGAGACCTCCAACATGCCCAAGGTGGTCCACGCCTTGACGGCCTCCTCGAGGTCGGGGACGTTGAGCGCCACGTAGCCCAGTCGCCAAGGGGTGAGTTTCTCGTCTGCGTTGGTCATCGGGGTGCCTTTCTCGGTGTCTTCTTGGTCAGTGGTTCAGGGGGTCATAACATCGTCGAGCCGCCGTTGACACTGACCACCTGGCCAGTGATGAACGACGCTTCCCGACTCGCGAGATACAGAATGGCGGAGGCCGCCTCCGCCGTCGTGCCGAAGCGACCCACGGGGATCAGCGCGGTGTTCTTCTTGAAGCGCTCGACCGCGTCTGCCGGCTGCGAGGCGACGTACGGCGTCACGGTGCCGGTCGGAGCCACGGTGTTCACGGTGATCCCGTCGGTGGCGAACTCGCGGGCCAGACCCGTGGTCAGGCCGTGCACGCCACCTTTCGCGGCGTTGTACATCGCGTGCTGGAACAGTCCGTTGCGCACCGAGTCGGCACCGACGTTGACTATCCGGCCGTAACCTGCCCGCTGCATCACCGGCAGCACGCTGGTCGAGCAGTTCACTACGGTCCAGAGGTTCCGGTCAACGGTCTCCCGACGGGTTTCGGAGTCGTGGTCGAGGAAGTCCTTGATGATCCCGCCGCCAGCGTTGTTGACCAGCACGTCCACGCGATCGAAGGTTTCGACGGCGTGATCGACCAAGGCCTGCGCGCCCTCCTCGGAGGAGAGGTCGTGGTCGACATAGGTCCACTTCGGCGCGTCGGGACCGAGAAACCCGGCCACCATCTCCTCGCCGTCGGGTCGGCGGTCAGCAGCCACCACGTGCGCACCCTCACGGGCGAACCGACGGATGATGGCGCTGCCGATACCGCCTGCCGCTCCGGTCACGACCACGACCTGGCCGTCGAACCGGCCGGGGCAGGTGTACTCCTCGGTCTCGCTCATCTTGTTCACTTCGCCAAGAGGAAGTCGATGTGGATCTTGTTGAAAGTCTCGGGGTCCTCGAACTGAGGCCAGTGGCCACAACCGGTCATCACCTCGAAGCGCGAGTCCTTGATCCAACTGGCCACCTCCCGGCCGACCTCGGGCGGTGCCGTCGGATCATGGTCGGTCCACAGGACCAGCACGGGGCAGGTGACCTTCGCCCAGTCCTCCTCCACCAAGCAGTTACGGTCCTGGCCGGCCGGGTCGGTGTGCCTGGCCGCCAGGATGTTGGTCATCCGCTCCACGTAGTCGGGGTTCTGGTAGATCGCCAAGCGGGTGGAGACCAAGTCCTCGGTCACGTCGGCCGGGTCGTCGACCAGCCACTCGAGGCGTTTGCGGACACTTTCCTCGGAGGCATTGCGGACTGCCTCCATGGTGAGGGTGGCCATTCGCTGGATCACGTCGTCGGCCAGCCGCAGCGCGGCGCCGGTGTTGAGAATGAGCTTGTCGATCCGATCGGGAAAGAGCAGCGCGAACCATGCGCCGATCCCCGCACCCATCGACTCTCCACTGATGGAGGCCTTCTCTATCCCCTCGGCGTCAAGGAACGCCAAGAGGTGCTCGGCGTAGTCCTTAAAGTCGTAGGTCTGCTCGGGCTTGTCGGTGAACCCGTGCCCGACCATGTCGATGGAGTACACGTGGAAGTGCTCGGCGTGAGGGCCGAGATTCCGGGTGTAGGCCTCGGCGTGGCCCCCGGTGCCATGGATGAAGATCACGGTCGGCTTCGAGCGGTCACCCGCCTCTAGGACGCGGGTGCGGATTCCGCCGGCGTCGACCCACCGCTGGGAGAATTCCACATGGCGCAGGTCTGTCCAGACACTCTCTTGCATTGGCCCTCACTTTCAATGGTTGGTCCAAACTATGCCCGTAAGTGTGACCTTCGTCAATCCCTGACCGCGAATTTTCGCCGACCGGGCACGACCGCCTAGGTCAGCCGATGACGAGGGTCAGTGAGTCCGCAACCATGGCGGGCTTGTCGGAGCCCTCCATCTCCATGGTGTTCGCAAGGCGTACCAGGACACCGTCTCGATGGGCACTCGTGGACTCGACCCGGACCCGTAGGCGTATGCGGGATCCCACTGGAACCGGTGCCGGGAAGCGGACCCGGTCCTGTCCGTAGTTCAGCGCACGACCATGGTTTCGGACGTGCAGGAGCTCCTGACGCAGTCCGGGGACCAGGGCGAGGGTGAGTAGCCCGTGCGCGATCGTCGTACCGGAGGGTAGTTCCCACGCTGCCCGTTCCGCGTCGT
>JAKDNC010000393.1 GCA_030452025.1 Nocardioides sp.
TTGATTCGACCTTCTTCCGGTCCGGTCCCGTTTCTTCCAATCCGGTCCCGATTCTTCCAATCCGGTCACGGCGCAGCACCGAATCACTCCTGAAATCAACGCCACCGATGAAAGAAGGCAACTCCCATGAAGCGCACGATCATCCGACACACCGGAATCGCCGCCGCCACCCTGGCGCTCTCCATGTCCCTCGTTGCCTGCGGATCGGACGACAGCTCGTCGGAGAACACCTCCGGCAGCGACGACAGCTCGCAGACGACGGAAGGCAGTGACGACAGCGGCGCCACCGACGCCGGCGCGGAGGCCTTCGGACCGGGTTGCGCCTCGATCCCCACCAGCGGGGCCGGCTCCTTCAACGGCATGGCCACCGAACCGGTCGCCACCGCCGCCAGTGCCAACCCGCTGCTCAAGACGCTCGTCGCCGCAGTGAAGCAGGCAGGTCTGGTCGACACACTCAACTCGGCCGAGGCCCTGACCGTCTTCGCCCCGACCGACGACGCCTTCGCCAAGATCCCGAAGAAGGATCTCGACGCGGTGCTCGCCGACAAGGCCACGCTGACCAAGATCCTGAGCCACCACGTGATCGAGGGCAAGCTCGGTCCGGACGAGATCGCCGGCGAGCACGAGACCCTGGCCGGTGACACCGTCACGGTGAAGGGTTCGGGCGACAAGTTCACCTCCGGTGCGGAGAATGCCGCGGTCCTGTGTGGCAACGTTCCGACGGCGAACGCTACGGTTTACGTCATCGACACCGTAATGATGCCCAGCTGATTCGATGAAGTCAGTCAACGGCACGTCATCTGATCCCTCCGGCCACCCGCCGGAGGGGTCGGGTGCGCCCGATCTGAAGGGCCTCTTCCGCCGCTCGGCGCGGGGGGACGAGACGGCATTCGGAGAGTTGTACGACGCCACGGCGGCCCGGGTCCATGGCCTGGTGCTCCGCGTCGTACGCGACCCGGCCCAGTCCGAAGAGGTCACCCAGGAGTGCTTCCTGGAGGTCTGGCGCACGGCATCGCGATTCGACCCGGACCGGGGCAGCCCACTGTCCTGGCTGATGACCATCGCGCATCGACGTGCCGTTGACCGGGTCCGGTCGGCCGAGGCATCCAGCCGCAGGGACTCCACCTATCACGACGAGAGCCAGCCGGTTGACCACGACTCGACTGCGGAGGCCGCCACGACGGCCATCGAGGCCAAGCGTGTCCGCCTGGCCATGCAAAGCCTCACCGAGGCACAACGCGAGGCGCTCGAGCTCGCATATTTCGGCGGATACACACACACGGAGGTGGCCTCCATGCTGGACCTTCCGGTCGGCACGGCCAAGACTCGAATACGCGACGGACTGATCCGTCTTCGCGACACGTTGGGGGTGGCACAATGAGCGACATCCACGGACTCGTCGGTGCCTATGCCATCGACGCCGTTGACGACATCGAGCGCGAGCGCTTCGAGCAACATCTCGAGGACTGCGCGGACTGTCGCGACGAGGTCGCCACCCTGCGCGAGGCAGGCGCCATGCTTTCCTCCCTCACCACGACCCAGCCTCCCTCGTCCGTCCGGGACAGGTTGATGGCCGACATCTCCACCGTCCGCCCGCTCCCCCCTCCGGTCACCTCGCTGTCGCAGCACAGCGAGAAGAGGCGCCGCCGTTGGTTTCCGGCGGCCGTCGCGGCGGCCGCAGCCGTCGCGGTCCTCGGTGGCGGCGCTGTCGTCCTCCAGCCGTGGCAGGACCAGGGGACCCAACAGCAGGTGACCGCCACCGCGCGGGTCCTGCAGGCTCCTGACGCCGAGGAGGTCTCCGCGAAGCTCGACGGCGACGCCGCGGCGAAGGTGGTCCGCTCCCCGAAGCTCGGACAGGCCGTGCTGGTCACCAAGGACATGCCCTCGGCCCCCGACGGGAAGGTCTACCAGCTCTGGCTGCAGAACACCGAGGGCAGGATGGTCCCGGCCGGGTTGATGCCCGACGAGGCCAACCAGAAGGTGCTGCTCGACGGCGATGCCGCCTCGGCCACCGCGGCCGGAATCACCGTTGAACCGGACGGTGGGTCCAAAGAGCCCACCACCAATCCGATCGCCCTGTTCCCCTTCAAGCAGTCGGCGTGACCCCGCGGGTCGCCGTCGTCGGCAGTGGCGTGGCCGGCTTGGTGGCCGCCCATGTCGCTTCCGGGGCTGCGCACGTCACTCTCTTCGAGAGCGACGACCGGCTCGGCGGCCATGCCGACACCCACGTCGTCGACGGCCTCGCGATCGACACCGGCTTCATCGTCCACAACGAGCGGACCTACCCCGCCCTGCTGCGGCTCTTCGCCGAGCTCGGTGTGCAGACGCAGCAGTCGGACATGTCGATGTCGGTCCGTGACATCGCATCGGGACTGGAGTACGCCGGCGCAATGGGCCGGCGCGGGCTCTTCCCTTCACGCACCAATCTGGGCCGGCCGGCGTACTTGCGAATGCTTGCCGAGATCCCCCGCTTCCACCGACGCGCCCGGCAGCTCCTCGCCGAGCCAGAAGCAGATGACCGGACACTGCGCCGGTTCCTCGACGAGGGTGGGTTCTCGGCCTACTTCGCCCGCCACTTCATGGAGCCGCTGGTCGCTGCGGTTTGGTCCTGTGACCCGGCCCTTGCGCTGGACTACCCCGCGCGCTACCTGTTCGCCTTCCTCGACCACCACGGGATGCTCGGCATCTTCGGCTCGCCGCAGTGGCGCACGGTGACTGGTGGCTCGCAGGAGTACGTCGCCCGCGTCGCAGCGCGGCTGGCAGAGAATGGGGCCGGCGTGCGCACGTCGACCAAGGTCACCTCCGCCGAGGAGACGGGGGACGCGGTCAGGGTCACCGACAGCAACGGCTCGGTCTCGACGTTCGACTCGGTCGTGATCGCCACGCATCCCGCACAGGCACTGGGGATGCTGCCCTCACCGTCACCCGCGCAGCGCGAGGTCCTGTCCGCGATGCCCTACTCCCAGAACACCGCTCGGCTGCACACCGATGAGTCCCTGCTGCCGACCGTGGCCGGTGCACGTGCGTCGTGGAACTTCCTGCGTCCCGCCGACGAGCGGGACGAGGTGATCGTCACCTACGACCTGACCCGCCTGCAGCGCCTGCCCACCGATCGCCACTACCTGGTCACCCTCGGCGGCGAGGATCTGATCGACCCGGGCTCGGTGATCGCGACGATGGAGTACGAGCACCCCGTCTACACCCCATCCTCCGTCGCCGCCCAGCGCCGGATCCCCGAGATCGAGACCGACCGGATCGCGTTCGCGGGCGCATGGCACGGCTGGGGCTTCCACGAGGATGGCGCTGCGGCCGGACGCAAGGCGGCGGAGCGACTCGGCTTCACCTGGGGCGGAGTCACGCCAGCGCCGGCCCGCGTCGTGCGCACCGAGGTCCGCCACACACGCCGCGCAGGGCTGGAGCACGCCTTCCGGAACAGGTCCTGGGCCTGGCTGGTCGATCTCGACGACCTGCCCTCACCCGGACCGGGCGCCTCGTTCGAGGCACGCGACCACCTCGGATCACCCTCCGCAACGATCCGGGAGAATCTCGACGCGTTCCTCGCCGAACACGACATCGACCTGAACACTCCGACGGCCAGGGGGCAGGTGCTGATGCTGGCCAACCCCCGCGCGCTGCGCCACTGCTTCAACCCACTGTCGGTCTTCTGGTGCCGACGGGCCGACGGCTCGACGGCGGGCATCGTCCTCGAGGTGCACAACACCTACGGTGATCGACATGCCTACCTCGTCCACCCCGACGAGCACGGCCATGCCGAGGTGGACAAGGCGATGTACGTCTCGCCCTTCCACGACGTCAGTGGGAGCTACCAGATCTCGGTGACCCCGCCGGGTGAGCGGATCGCCGTCTCGATCACGCTGCACCGCGAGGGTGCCCCGCCATTCACCGCATCCCTGGTCGGCAAGACGCTGCCCCTCGGCGTACGACCCCGTCGGGCTGCGCTCGCGCCGTGGCTCACGACGCTCCT
>JAKDNC010000014.1 GCA_030452025.1 Nocardioides sp.
ACCACGACCGGCATCGTGACTGCGATCCCGTTGATCTGTTTCGGGGCAGCGGCGCCCCGCCTACCTCTGGTCACCCTGGGCATGTTGCAGTACATCACACCGACGATGCAGTTCGCCCTGGGCGTCTTCCTCTTCCACGAGGACATGCCTCCGGGCCGCTGGATCGGATTCGTGCTCGTCTGGATCGCCCTGAGCATCTTCACCTTCGAGACGGTCAACCACCGCCGCCGACAACTGCGGCTCACCACGGAGGCCAGCGCACTGTAGCGACTGACGCCCTATGTTGGATCCATGGAGGCAGAGGAAGTGGCCCGCAAGTCCGCCGAGGCGATGTGGTCCGAGGATCGCGCCAGCCGGGGCCTGGGCATGTCGATCGTGACGGTCACCCCCGGCCGCGCCGTGTTGGCCATGACGGTGCGCGAGGACATGGTCAACGGCCACGACATCGGCCACGGAGGGCTCACCTTCACTCTCGCCGACAGCGCGTTCGCGTTTGCCTGCAACTCCTACAACAGGTCCACCGTCGCGGCCGGTGGGGAGATCCGGTTCCGCCGGCCGACCCGCCGTGGCGACCTGCTCACCGCCACCGCCGTGGAGCGCTCCCGTGAAGGTCCTGACGGCGTGTACGACGTGACCGTCACCCGCGAGGACGAGGTAGTGGCGGAATTCACCGGGCGCAGCCGCGAGATCGGCGGCACCCTCTTCGACGAAAGGACCGTGGAACCATGAGCGGAGAGATCCCTGACCTGTCCCGCGACGAGCTCGAGGCCCTGCAGCTCGAACGGCTCCGGGCAACACTGCACGCGGCGTACCACAAGGTCCCCCACCATCGCGACGCCTTCGACCGCGCCGGCATCCACCCGGACAACCTCGAGACGCTGGCCGACCTGGCCCGCTTCCCGTTCACGGCGAAGGACGACCTCCGGGCCAACTACCCGTTCGGGATGTTCGCAGTGCCGCGATCGGAGGTGAGCCGGATCCATGCCTCGAGTGGTACGACCGGCAAAGCGACCGTTGTCGGCTACACGTCGACAGACATCGCCAACTGGGCCGAGCTGATGGCCCGGTCGATCCGCGCTGCCGGCGGCCACCCGGGCGACCTGGTCCACGTCGCCTACGGCTATGGCCTGTTCACCGGCGGGCTCGGGGCCCACTACGGCGCCGAGCGGCTCGGCTGCACCGTCGTGCCGATCAGCGGCGGGATGACCGCCCGTCAGGTCCAGTTGATCAACGACTTCGGGCCCCGCGTCATCATGGTGACCCCGTCCTATTTCCTCGCGCTGCTCGATGAGATGGACGCCCAAGGCATCGACCCCCGAACCACCGGCCTGGAGATCGGGATCTTCGGCGCCGAGCCGTGGACCGACGAGATGCGACAGTCCATCCAGGAGCGATCCGGGATCCGTGCGGTCGACATCTACGGTCTGAGCGAGGTGATGGGCCCGGGAGTCAGTCAGGAAGCGAACAGCACCCAGGACGGGCTGCACGTCTGGGAGGACCACTTCGTCGTCGAGGTCATCGACCCGGTGACCCATGAGGTGCTGCCAGACGGGGAAGAGGGCGAGCTGGTCTTCACCAGCCTCACCAAGGAGGCAATGCCGGTGATTCGCTACCGGACCCGTGACCTGAGCCGGTTGCTGCCGGGCACGGCGTACCCGGCCTTCCGCCGGATGCAGAAGGTCACCGGGCGCACCGACGACATGATGATCGTGCGCGGGAGCAACATCTTCCCGACCCAGATCGAGGAACTGATCCTCACAGTCGAGGGCCTGGCTCCGCACTACCTCTGCGTGCTCACCCGTCCCGGCAACATGGACCGGCTCACCGTGCAGGTCGAGGCCGCGGACGCACCACATCCAGATCTCGCCCGGACGCTCGAGGCCAGGATCAAGGCACGGGTCGGGGTCAGCGCCGTCGTAGAGGTGGTCGCCCCGCATGCCCTGGAAAGGTCGTTGGGGAAGGCGAAGCGGATCAGCGACCAGCGGTAACGTCGGCCCCCACTTCTACGCAATTGCGGCCGTTTGACATGTTTTGGGAAGAAACATCCGTCAGAGCGCCGCAATTGCGGAGTTACGAGCAGGCGGGCCAGGGTGAGCGCCGACAGCAGACCGTCGGGTCAGCTGGAGCGGGTGGCCACTACGTCGGCGAACGCCTCAAGGGCGTCACGGACCGGGCCGTCCGGCAGCGCGGTCAGCAACGCCTTGGCCTGGTTGGCCCGCTCCATGACGAATGCGCGCGCCTCGTCCATCGCCGGGTGGGCGCGAAGCAGCCCGAGCGCCTCGGCGTGCGGGGCGTCTTCGCTCAGGTCGAGCGACAGGAGCTCGATCAGTCGCACGTCGCCCGGGTCGGTGGAGCGTTGGGCAAGCAGCACCGGCAGCGTCGGCACGCCCTCGCGCAGGTCGGTCCCGGGTGTCTTCCCGGACTCGTCGCTCTCGGAGGCGATGTCGAGGATGTCGTCGGAGAGCTGGAACGCGGTGCCGACCAAGTCGCCGTACGCCGCGAGAGCATCCTCGACCTCTTGGGTGGCGCCGCCGAACCGGGCACCGTAGAGCGCCGACGTGGCTATCAGGGAGCCGGTCTTGCCGGCGACCACGCGTAGGTGGTGGTCGATGGGGTCGACACCGACCGGCGGCTCAATGGACTCAAGGATCTGCCCCTCGACCAGCTCGGTGAAGGTGCGCGCCTGGACCCGGACAGCGTCAGCACCGAGCTCGGCGGTCAGCTCGGAGGACTTCGAGAACAGGAAGTCCCCGGTCAGGATCGCGATGTGGTTGTCCCAGCGGGCGTTGGCCGAGTCCGCTCCGCGACGCAGGGCGGCCTCGTCCATCACGTCGTCGTGGTAGAGCGAGGCCAGGTGGGTCAGCTCAACGACACAGGCCGCGGTGATCACGTCGTCCGAGGACGCCTTGGTGCCGGCCTCGGCGGCGAGCAGCACCAGCAGCGGACGGAACCGCTTCCCGCCAGCATCCATCAGGTGGCGGGCTGCGGTGGTGACGAACCCCGCCTCGCTCCTGATGTGGCCGGTCAGTGCCTGTTCCACCTCGCTCATCCGCGCGCGCAGGCGGTCGGCAAGCTCGTCGTCGACGATGGGCAGGGCCAGGGCCGGAGCGTGCGCGGGGGCGTTCTGGTCGGTCACCTGATGAATTCTCCCGCATGGGCAGCCAGATCGAGAACCGGGCCGGGCATGACCCCGAGGACGATCGTCGCGAGCACGGCAACCCCGATGGTCGTCGAGGTCAGCAGGCTGGGCAGCGTCACGCTCGGGCCGGGGCCCTGTGGCTCGGCGAAGTACATCAACACGATCACCCGGATGTAGAAGAACGCAGCTAGTGCGCTGGTCAGCACGGCGACCACCACGACCGGCCAGGCTCCACCGGACATCGCCGATGCGAAGACCGCCCACTTGCCGGAGAAGCCGGCGGTGAGCGGGATGCCGGCGAAGCCGAGCAGGAACAGCGAGAACGCGGCGGCCACCAGCGGCGACTCCTTGCCCAAGCCGGCCCAACGGGACAAGTGCGTCGCCTCGCCACCGGAGTCACGGACCAGCGAGACGATAGCGAAGGCGCCAAGGGTCATGAAGGCGTAGGTGACGAGATAGAACAGCACGGACTGCGTGGCGGTGATCTGGCCGTCCCCGGCCTCCCCCACGGCCTTGATTCCGATCAGACCGGTGATCAGGAAGCCGGTGTGCGTGATCGAGGAGTAGGCCAGCATCCGCTTGATGTCGCTCTGGGCGACGGCCAGGATCGCACCGACCACCATCGAGAGGATCGCGATCAGCCACAGCATGGGCTCCCAGCTCCAGCGCTCGGAGCCGAAGGCGACGTAGAACAGGCGCATCATCGCGGCGAAGGCGGCCACCTTGGTCGCGGCGGCCATGAAGGCGGTGACCTGGGTCGGCGCGCCCTGGTAGACGTCCGGGGTCCATGCCTGGAACGGGACGGCGCCCACCTTGAACAGCAGGCCGACCGAGATCAGGCCGAGGCCGATCAGCAGCATCGCCCGGTTGCCGGTGGTGTTCGCGATCGCCTCGTAGATACCGGCGTAACCCATCGTGCCGGCGTACCCGTAGACGAGCGCGATGCCGTAGATGACGAACCCGGAGGAGAATGCGCCGAGCAGGAAATACTTCAGCGCCGCCTCCTGGCTCAGCAGCCGGCGACGACGCGCCAAACCAGAGAGCAGGTAGAGCGGCAGGGAGAGGACCTCAAGCCCGACGAAGAGCGTGAGCAGGTCGTTGGCCGCGGCAAAGATCATCATGCCCGAGACCGCGAACATCATCAGCGGAAAGACCTCGGTGTGGTCCAGTCCCCGGGTCGAGGCCTCGCGTTCCGCCTCCGTGCCGGGCAGCGCAGCCGCCTGGCCGGCGAACGCGGACAGTCCACCCTCGAGCTTGCGCTCAGCGAAGAGCAGCAATCCGGCGGCCGCAATCAGCAGCAGCAGGCCCCAGATGAACACGGTCGGCCCGTCGACCGCGAAGGCGCCCTCGGCCACGATCGAGCCGGAAGCCTCGCCGTGGTCCTCAAGGCCCGTCCCGATGAGGACGACACCGACGAAGGCGGCGACGGTGCCGACCAGGGCGACCCCCAGCTGGACGTGGTGGCGGCTTCCCCGCGGGAGGAACGCCTCGATGAGGACACCGATGCAGCCGAGGCCGAAGACGAGCAGCAGCGGCCAGAGTTCGGCGTACTCGATAGCTGGCTTGGAGAACTCGATCACTGGTGGTCCTCCTGTTCGGACGCGGGGACGACGGGTGGCTCATCGGACTGGCCGACCACCTCCATGGTGGTCTCGACGGCAGGGTTGATCACGTCGAGGGCAGGCTGCGGAAAGAAGCCGAACAGCAGCATCACCAGGACCAGCGGTGTGATGGCCCCGATCTCGCGGGAGTTCAGGTCCTTGAACCCTGCCGTCGCAGGTCGGGACGGCCCCGTCATCAGGCGCTGGTACATCAGCAGCACGTAGATCGCGGCCAGCACGATCCCGGTGACCGCGAACGCGCCGACCACCCACGAGTAGTCGAACCCGCCGACGAGCACCAGGAATTCGGAGACGAACGGCGAGAGGCCGGGAAGGCCGAGGGTGCCGAGGCCGCCGACGAGGAACAGGCCGGCCAGGATCGGCGCGACCTTCTCGACGCCGCCGTGGGCGCTGATCTTCGCGGACCCACTGCGGTGGATGAGGTAGCCCGCGACCAGGAACATGATCGCAGTAGCAACGCCGTGGTTGAACATGTAGAACGTCGAACCGGAAATGCCCTGGCTGCTCATCACGAAGATGCCGAGCACGATGAACCCGAAGTGGGAAAGCGAGGTCAGCCCGATCAGGCGGAGCATGTCCTTCTGGCCGATCGCCAGCAGCGCGCCGTAGATGATGCTGATCACCGCAAGCGTCACCACCAACGGCGTCGCCCAGCGGGAGGCCTCCGGGAAGAGGCCCAGGCAGAATCTCAGCATCCCGTAGGTGCCGATCTTGTCGAGGACGCAGATCAGCAGGACGCTAGTTCCGGGGGTGGCCGCGGCGGTCGTGTCCGGTAGCCACGTGTGCACCGGGAACAGCGGCGCCTTGATCGCGAAGGCGATGAAGAAGCCCGCGAACAGCCAGCGGCCGGTGGTCTGGTCGATGTCGAGCTTCGCAAGGTCCGGGATGAGGTACGTCGGCTCACCGGCCTGGGCGGAGACCGCGTATAACCCGACGACGGAGGCAAGCATGATCAGACCGCCGGCGAGCATGTAGAGGAGGAACTTCATCGCCGCCTTGGAGCGGGTCGCACGGTCGGCGATGCCGAAGCTGCCGATTAGGAAGTACGCCGGGATCAGCGTGGCCTCGAAGGCGACGTAGAAGAGGAACACGTCCTGGGCGGTGAAGACCACCAGGGCGAGCCCGGACAGGGCAAGCATCCAGGCGAAGAAGGCACTGGTGTTGGCCTCGTCCGCGTCCCGCCAGGAGGCGAGCACCACCACGGGAAGCAACAGCGAAGTCAGCAGGACCAGGGTGAGCCCGATCCCGTCCACGCCGAGCGCGTAGTGGGCGCCGAACGCCGGGATCCACTCGTGGGTCTCGGTGAACTGCATCCCGTCGCCTGCGGCGTACTGCACCGTGACGACCACGGCCACGGCCAGGGTGAGCAGTGCGGCGCCGAACGCGACCTGCTTGGGCAGTGGAGAGCCGCGCCCCGCGGGAATCAACGCCGTCACCACGGCGCCCGCGAGCGGGACCAGGACCAGGAGACTGAGCCAGGGGAAGTCACTCATCAGAGGTTCACCACCAGCATCGCGAGGGCGACCAGGATCGCGCCAGCGAGGATCGAGAGGGCATAGGAACGGACGAAGCCGTTCTGGACCTTTCGGAGCGCTCCGGCCAGACCGCCCATTCCGGCAGCCTGCCCTTCGACGGCACCATCGATGATCGTGTGGTCGATCGCCATCAGGCCGGTGACCAAGTTGCCTACGGGGCGGATGACGAGTCCTTCGTTGATGGCGTCACCGTAGAGGTCGGCGCGGGCCGCCCTGGTGAACGGTGAGACGTCCTGCGGAGCTTCGCGGGGCACCTGTGTCCTTCCGATCGTGAACCAGGCAAGAGCGACGCCGGCGGCGACCACGATGACCACGATGGCGGTCATCGCGAGGGCCGGGATCGCGGGCTCGTGGTGTTCGGCCACCCCGACCACCGGGGAGAGCCAGTCGACGATCCAGTTCCCGAGCAGCAGGAAGCCACCGAGGACGGAGAGCGCGGCCAGCACGATGAGCGGCACAGTCATCACCTTGGGTGACTCATGGGGATGGACGTCGTCGCTCCAGCGGCTCTCGGTGAAGAACGTCATCAGCATCAACCGCGTCATGTAGAACGCGGTGATCCCGGCACCGATGATCGCGGCGACGCCGATCCACGGGTTCTGGTCGAAGGCGGTCTCGATGATCTTGTCCTTGGACCAGAACCCGGCAAAGCCCGGGAACCCGATGATCGCGAGGTAGCCCATCGCAAAGGTCAAGAAGGTGATCGGGACGGCCTTCTGCAGGGCGCCGTAGTGACGCATGTCCACCTCGTCGTCCATCGCGTGCATCACCGAGCCGGCGCCGAGGAACATGTTGGCCTTGAAGAAGCCATGGGTCAGCAGGTGGAAGATCGCGAATGCGTAACCGGCGGGGCCGAGACCGGCACCGAGCATCATGTAGCCGATCTGGCTCATGGTTGAGCCGGCCAGGACCTTCTTGATGTCATCCTTCGCGCAACCGATGATCGCACCCCACAGCAGCGTGATCACCGCGATCGCCACGACCGTCGTCTGGGCCAGCGCCGCGCCCTCGTAGATGAAGTTGGAGCGGGTGATCAGGTAGACGCCCGCGGTCACCATGGTGGCCGCGTGGATCAGCGCGGAGACCGGGGTGGGCCCCTCCATCGCGTCGAGCAGCCAGGCCTGCAGCGGGAACTGGGCACTCTTGCCGCAGGCGCCGAGCAGGAGCAGCAGGCCGATCGCGTTGAGCGTGGCCTCGCTCGCTCCCCCGGCGGCGGCGCTGACGCCGGCGAAGGAGGTGGTCCCGAAGGTGACGAAGATCAGCATGATCGCCAGGGACAAACCGAGGTCGCCGACCCGATTCATCACGAACGCCTTCTTGGCCGCAGCCGCGGCGGTCGGCTTGTGCTGCCAGAAACCGATCAGGAGGTAGGAGGCCAGGCCCACGCCTTCCCAGCCCAGGAAGAGCACCAGGTAGTCGGCGGCGAGCACCAGGGTGAGCATCGCGGCGATGAACAGGTTGAGGTAGCCGAAGAACCGGCGCCGCCGGTCGTCGTGCTCCATGTAGCCGATCGAGTAGATGTGGATCAGCGACCCGACACCGGTGATCAGCAGCACGAACAGCGCGGAGAGCGGATCGAGCAACAGGTCCATGCCGACGTCGAAGTGGCCGACCTGGATCCAGGTGAAGAGGTGCTGGCCGATGCTGCGGTCGCCCTCGTCGCGGCCGAGCAGTGACAGGAACGTCAGCAGGCCGATCAGGAAGGAGCCGAGCGCGGTGGCGGTCCCGAGGAGGTGTCCCCAGGCATTGGTACGTCGCCCGCCGAGCAGCAGGATCGCCGCGCCGGCCAGCGGCAACGCGATCACGAGCCACAGCAGGGACAGCACGCCGCCGCCGTCGACCGGGGTGACCACCGGGATCTGGAGGGTTGTCATCAACTCAGTTCACCTCAGTACTTCAGCAGGCTCGCGTCGTCGACCGAGGCCGAACGACGGGTGCGGAAGATGGTCATGATGATCGCAAGTCCAACCACGACCTCAGCAGCAGCCACCACCATCACGAAGAAGGCGGCGATCTGGCCGTCGAGGTTGCCGTTGGCCTTCGCGAAGGTCACCAGCGCGAGGTTCGACGCGTTCAGCATCAACTCGATGCACATGAACACGACGATCGCGTTGCGCCGCACGAGCACGCCGACGGAGCCGATCGTGAACAGGATCGCGGAGAGCAGGATGTAGGGCTCGGTACTCACTGGCCGTCCTCCTGCTCGTCGGCTCGGTCGCTCGACTCGCTCGACTCGCTCGACTCGGTCGCCGAGAGTTGACGCTGGACGTCGTCCACGTCGTCCACCGAAGCCGACCTGATCGTCCCGCGGGCGGCGAGCACCCTGGAGATCGACTCCTGGCTGGGCGAGCCATCAGGCAGCAGGGCTGGGGTGTCGACCGCGTTGTGGCGGGCGAAGACACCGGGCGCCGGGAGCGGACCGGGGTGACGTCCGGTCTCGGCGTACTCCCGCATCCGCCGGGCGGCGGCCTCGGGCTGCTTCTCCTTCGGCGTGAGCTTCTCCCGGTGGGCCAGCACCATCGCGCCGACGGCGGCGGTGATCAGCAGCGCCGAGGTCGCTTCGAAGGCGAAGATGTACTTGCTGAACAGCAGGTTGGCCAGGGCGGGGACGTTGCCCCCGGCGTTGGCCTCGTCGAGCCCGACGACCGTGCCCCAGGTGACCTGGGAGAGCCCAATCACCAGGGTCGCGCCGAAGACCAGGCCGAGGACCGTGGCCAGCAGGCGCTGCCCGCGGATCGTCTCCACGACCGAGTCCGAGGCATCGACGCCGACCAGCATCAGCACGAAGAGGAACAACATCAAGATGGCGCCGGTGTAGACGATGATCTGCACCGCGAAGAGGAACGGCGCGTCCAGCGAGGCGTAGAGCATGGCCAGCGACATCATCACGACGGCCAGCAGCAGGGCGGCATGCACTGCCTTGCGGACGAAGAGGATGCACAGCGCGGCCAGCACCATGATCGGCGCAAGGATCCAGAAGACGGTCACCGGCTCGCTCCCCGGTAGTAGTCGCCGTCGGAGTCGCCGAGTTGCATCTCGTGGGGAGGCTGCTCCATCCCGGGCAGCAGGGGCGCGAGCAGGTCGTTCTTCTCGTAGATGAGGTCGGCCCGGTTGTTGTCGGCGAGCTCATACTCGTTGGTCATCGTCAGCGCCCTGGTCGGGCAGGCCTCGATGCACAACCCGCACAGGATGCAGCGCAGGTAGTTGATCTGGTAGACGGCCCCGTAGCGCTCGCCCGGGGAGAACCTGCCGGAGTCCTCGCCGTCGGGGCCCGGTCCGTCGACGTTCGAGGCACCCTCGACGTAGATCGCATCCGCCGGGCAGGCCCACGCGCAGAGCTCACAGCCGATGCACTTCTCCAGACCGTCGGGCCAGCGGTTGAGTTGGTGACGTCCGTGGAACCGTGGGGCTGTGGGCTGCTTGTCGAAGGGGTACTGCTCGGTGACCACCTTCCGGAACATCGTCCGGAAGGTCACCCCGAACCCGGCAACGGGGTCCCAGAGCTGCTCCTTCAGGGTCCGCGTCTGGTCAGCTGCCTGGTCGCTCGACTTGCCACTCGACTGGTCACTCGACTGGTCACTCGACTGGGCCATCAGATCTCCTCACGAAAGGCCAGGGGTGCCGCGCCGCCCCGGACGGGGCCCTGCGCGGGCATGGGCGGCACGGGGTAGCCCCCGGAAGATGTGTCGTCCGCAGGCTGGTCCTGCTGTTGCTCGGCAGCTGCCTTCTTCGACTCCGGGATGAAGAACACCGCCAGGCAGACCACGACCAGGACACCGATCACGATGATCAGCTGTTGGCGGTCGATACCGCCGTCGAGGGTGGCGGCGCGGACGGTGGCCACCGCGACGATCCAGACCAGCGAGATCGGGATCAACCGCTTCCAGCCGAAGGCCATGAACTGGTCGTAGCGCAAGCGCGGCAGCGTCCCGCGCAACCAGACGAAGAGGAACATGAAGAAGTAGACCTTGCCGAAGAACCACAGCAGCGGCCAGTAGCCCTCGTTGGAACCCTCCCACAGCTGGGAGATCGGCCAGGGCGAGTGCCAGCCACCGAGGAAGAGCGTGGTGGCCAAGGCAGAGACCGTTGCCATGTTGATGTATTCGGCGAGGAAGAAGAGCGCGAACTTCAGCGACGAGTACTCCGTGTGGAAGCCGCCGACCAGCTCACCCTCGGCCTCGGGGAGGTCGAACGGCGCACGGTTGGTCTCGCCGACCATCGAGATCACATAGATAACGAACGACGGGACCAGCACGAAGGCGAACCACACGTCGTCCTGGGCCGCCACGATCTCCGAGGTCGACATCGATCCGGCGTACAGGAAGACCGCGACCAGGGCGAGGCCCATCGCAACCTCGTAGGAGATCATCTGGGCGCTCGAACGCAGACCACCGAGAAGGGAGTACGTCGACCCGGATGACCAGCCCCCCAGCACGATGCCGTAGATCCCGATCGACGCGATCGCCATCACGAAGAGCACAGCGACCGGCATGTCTGTCAGCTGCAGCGCGGTCCGTTGGCCGAACATGCTCACCTCGGGGCCGAACGGGATCACCGCGAACGTGATGAACGCCGGGATCACCGCCAGCACCGGCGCGATGATGTAGACCAGCTTGTCGGCGTTCTTTGGGATGAGGTCTTCCTTCAGCGCCAGCTTCACGCCGTCGGCCAGTGACTGGAGCAGCCCGAAGGGGCCATTCACGTTGGGACCGATGCGATGCTGCATCCGGGCAACGACCTTGCGCTCCCACCAGATGTTGAAGAGCGTCATCACGACCAACACGACGAAGACCAAGACCGACTTGACCAGGATCAGCCAGCCTGGGTCGTGCCCGAAGGCGGAGAGTCCGTCGTTCATGAGGTGCCCCCTTTCACCGTGACCGCCGACCCGGGCGAGGCCACGTCGGCCAAGACACCGTTGCCCGAACTGTTGGCCGGCACCCAGACCGTGTTCTCCGGCATCTCGGCCGATGCCCGGACCGGGAGGGTCATCGCACCCCGGTCACCGGTGAGGGTGACGTGGGTGGCTCCCTTGAGGACGTCGTAGGTCCCCTGCGGGATCACCGCGACAGCGTCCCGCGAAGTCTGGCGCATGGCATCGTCGCCGTCCTGCATCGGCCCGTTGTCGAGCATCTGCTTCCAGGAGGCGAGCCAGAACTTGTTGCGGGCCAGGCGGCGCGCCTTCACCTTCGGCGGTGTCGCGGCCGGTGCCCGAGCACCGTCCCAGGGCCCGAGCTCATCCATCTGACGGCGGGCCTCGGCGACGGTCCGGAAACCGAGCGGAACACCGGACTCCTCGGCGATGCCGGCGAGGATCCGCAGGTCCGGGAGCGAACCGGGGTTGCTCAATACGGCCTCGAAAGCCCGTGGGCGGCCCTCCCAGGTGACGAACGTGCCGGCCTTGTCGCTGACCGGGGCGACCGGGAAGACCACGTCCGCGGCCCGGGTCACCTCGGTCTCGCGGATCTCGAGGCTCACCACGAAACGGGCAGCGGCCAGCGCGGCGCGCGCGGCAGCCGGGTCGGCAAGGTCGTCGAGATGCACGCCCCCGACCACGAGTCCGCCGATGTCCCCGGCAGTGACCGACTTGATGATGCCGTCGGTGTCGAGCCCCGCCTTCTCGGGAACGGTCTCGACTCCCCAGGCAGCGGCGACGTCCACACGGGCGGCCACATCTGCGATCGGCCTGCCGCCGGGCAGCAGGTTCGGCAGGCAGCCGGTCTCCAGGGCGCCACGGTCTCCTGCACGACGGGGCACCCACGCCAGTCGGGCGCCGGTCGAGCGCGCCAGGTCAGTGACCGCCGTGAGTGCGCCGGGCGTGCCGGCCATTCGCTCACCGACCATGATCACCGTCGTGGCGTCGAGCGTGAGTTGGTCGTCGTCGGCCAACGCCGCGACAGCCTCGGTCTCTCCCCCGGCCTCCGTCGGGATCAGGCGCCCGTTCATCTTCGTCAGTCCACGGGACGCAAACGGGGCGACCGAAACGACTTGCGTGCCCGAGCGTGAGGCCTTGCGAAGCCGCAGGAAGACCGTTCCGGCTTCGTCCTCGGGCTCGAAGCTGACGAGTACGACGGTCGCAGCGCTCTCCAGGTCGGCGTACGTCACGGGCATCCTGAGCACGACCTCGCTGGCCAGGAAGGCGGCCTCCTCGGCCGAGTGGGGCCGGGCGCGGAAGTCGATGTCGTTGGTCCCGAGGACGGTCCGGGCAAACCGACTGTAGGCGTAGGCGTCCTCGGCGATCACACGACCGCCGGTGAGTACGGCGCCCCGGCCGGCGGCTGCGAGGCCGCGCGCAGCAACGGTGAACGCCTCGGGCCATGACGCAGGTCGCAGCTCACCGCTCCCTCCGTCCTCGACCCGGTCCCGCACCAGCGGGTGGGTGAGCCGGTCAGCCTGGCGCGCGTACTGGAAGGCGAACCGGTCCTTGTCGGTGATCCACTCCTCGTTGACCTCCGGGTCGTTGCCCGCGAGGCGACGCATCACCTTACCGCGACGATGGTCGACGCGGATCGCGGAACCGCACGCATCGTGCTCGGCAATGGCCGGCGTCGAGACGAGGTCGAAAGGCCTCGACCGGAATCGGTACTCCGAGCTGGTCAGGGCACCGACGGGACAGATCTGGATCGTGTTGCCGGAGAAGTAGGAGTGGAATGGCTGACCCTCCACGGTCCTCGACGGATCGCTCGTACCTCGCTCGGCTCCGTCGCCATCTCTACCCGACGGATGACTCAGTCGCTCGCTCGTACCTCGCTCGGCTCCGTCGCCATCTCTACCCGACGGATGACTCAGTCGCTCGCTCGTACCTCGCTCGGCTCCGTCGCCATCAAAAATCCCGACCTGCTGCAGCGCCCCACGCTCGAGCATCTCGATGAACGGGTCACCGGCGATCTGCTCGGAGAAGCGGGTGCAACGCGCGCACAGGATGCAGCGCTCGCGATCCAGCAGGATCTGCGCCGAGATGTTGATCGGCTTGGGGAAGGTCCGCTTCTGCTCCACGTAGCGTGACTCGCCGCTGCCGTTGGACATGGACTGGTTCTGCAGCGGGCACTCGCCACCCTTGTCGCAGACCGGGCAGTCGAGCGGGTGGTTGATCAGCAAGAACTCCATGATCCCGTGCTGCGCCTTGTCGGCGACCGCGGAAGTGGCCTGCGTGTTGACCACCATGCCGTCAGCCACAGGAATGGTGCAGGAGGCCGCAGGCTTGGGCATCCCCCGACCGTTCCCCGCGTCGGGAATCTCCACGAGGCACTGCCGGCAGGCACCCACCGGCTCGAGCAACGGGTGGTCACAGAACCTCGGGATCTGCACCCCGACCTGCTCGGCGGCACGGATCACCAGGGTGTTCTTGGGGACGCTGACCTGGACACCGTCGATGGTCAACGTGACCAGGTCAGTCTTCTCTGGCGTCGTCATGGTCTATTCCTTCCGCATGAACGCTGCGGTGCCTCGCTCCGGCACACTTCGTACCCGCGGTCGCAGTCACTCCGGGGCGCGACTCCCTCAGACCTCGTTCCTCGGCCCACCGTCGCCTCACTCCTCGGGCTGCTCCACCTCGGTGTACCTCCACGGGGGCTCCTCGCGCTCATGCCTGTGCTCCCTGCGGTGCAAAAACGGCCGATGCCATCGGGTCGAACGGGCAACCGCCATGCGTGAGATGCGCGAGGTACTCCTCGCGGAAGTACTGAATCGAGGATGAGATCGGGCTGGTCGCGCCGTCCCCGAGGGCGCAGAAGGCTCGGCCGAGGATGTTCTCGCACTGGTCAAGCAGCAGGTCGAGGTCCGACTCGCTCCCCCTGCCCTGCTCGAGTCGGGCCAGGGTCTGCGCCAACCACCAGGTGCCCTCGCGGCAGGGAGTGCACTTGCCGCAGGACTCGTGCTTGTAGAACTCCGTCCAGCGGAGCACCGCACGCACCACGCAGGTGGTCTCGTCGAAGATCTGCAGCGCGCGGGTGCCGAGCATGGACCCGGCCGCGCCGACCGCCTCGTAGTCGAGCGGCATGTCGAGGTGTTCCTCGGTCAGGATCGGTGTGCTCGACCCACCCGGAGTCCAGAACTTGAGCTGGTGTCCCTCGCGCATCCCGCCACCGAGGTCGATCAGCTCGCGCAGGGTGATGCCGAGCGGGGCTTCGTACTGTCCGGGCTTCTTCACGTGGCCCGAGAGCGAATAGATCACGTAGCCCTTGGACTTCTCGGTGCCCATGGACCCGAACCAGTCCGCACCGTGCGCGATGATGCTGGGCACGGAGGCGATCGACTCAACGTTGTTGATCACGGTCGGGCTGGCATAGAGGCCTGCCACGGCAGGGAAAGGCGGGCGCAGACGCGGCTGGCCACGGCGCCCCTCGAGCGAGTCGAGCAGCGCAGTCTCCTCGCCACAGATGTACGCACCGGCGCCCGCGTGCACGATGAGGTCCAGGTCATAGCCGGTGCCGTGGACGTCCTTGCCGAGGTGGCCGGCAGCATAGGCCTCTCGCACGGCGGCCTGGAGACGGCGTACGACGTGGAGCACCTCGCCGCGCACGTAGATGAACGCGGTGTTGGCGCGGATTGCGTAGGAGCTGATGATCACGCCCTCGACCAGGGTGTGTGGGCTGGCCATCATCAGCGGGATGTCCTTGCAGGTGCCCGGCTCGGACTCGTCGGCGTTGACCACGAGGTATTTGGGTTTCGGGTTGTCCTGGGGGATGAAGGACCACTTCATCCCGGTCGGGAAACCCGCGCCGCCGCGGCCTCGCAGACCTGACTCCTTCACCTCGGAGACGACCGCGTCCGGACCGCCGAACTCAGGTGCCAACGCCTTGGCGAGTGCCCGGTAGCCGCCCTGTGCCTCGTAGGCTTCGAGCGTCCAGCTGCGATCGGTGCCCCAGTTGTCGGTGAGGACGGGGGTCAGCGTGTCAGTCATTCCTTGCCCTCCTCGACCTTCGCCTCGGACTCCGCACGGCCGGTGTCGGCCTGCTCGGCCGCACCCACCGGCGAGACACTCGGCTGCTGCCCGGTCGAACCCGCGGCGTCCCCGGACGGAGCCGTCCAGCCCTTCTCTCTCGCGATCTCCCGCCCGACCAACGAGGCAGGGCCCGCAGAGGGACCCTCGTCGGCCTGGTCGTCGGGAAAGCCGGCCAGCACCCGCTCGGCCTCGCGCCAGGTGCAGATCCGGGGACCGCGGGTGGAACGGACCTCCCGACCTTCCCTCAGGTCGTCGACGAGCTGGGTCGCCGACTCCGGCGTCTGGTTGTCCATGAACTCCCAGTTGACCATCACCACCGGGGCGTAGTCGCAGGCCGCGTTGCACTCGACGTGCTCGAGGGTGATCTTCCGGTCCTCGGTGGTCTCGTCGTTTGCGATGTCGAGGTGGTCCTTGAGCCGATCGAAGATCAGGTCTCCCCCCATCACCGCGCAGAGCGTGTTGGTGCACACCCCCACGTGGTAGTCGCCCACCTGCCGACGCTTGTACATCGTGTAGAAGGTGGCGATGCCGGCGACCTCCGCTGCGGAGAGGCCGAGGATCTCGGCACACGTCTCGATGCCCTCGGGTGTGACCTGGCCCGCGCTGCTCTGCACCAGGTGGAGCATCGGCAACAGCCCGGACCGTGCCTGCGGATAGCGGGCCGCAATCTCTCGCAGCTCGGAGACCACAGCGTCATCGAGACCACCCTGTCCGAACTTGACCCCTCGGTCGCTCGCTCGTCCCTCGCTCGGCTCGGTCGGGCTCATCGCAGAACTGACCCCTCGGTCGCTCGCTCGTCCCTCGCTCGGCTCGGTCGGGCTCATCGGTCCACGCCTCCCATCACCGGGTCGATACTGGCGATCGCCACGATCACGTCGGCGACCATGCCGCCCTCGCTCATCACAGACGTCCCCTGCAGGTTCACGAACGACGGGTCCCGGAAATGCGCTCGGAACGGTCGCGTGCCGCCGTCGGAGACGACGTGCGCGCCCATCTCCCCGCGGGGCGACTCGATCGGGACGTAGGCCTGCCCGGGCGGGACCGCGAAGCCCTCGGTGACCAGCTTGAAGTGGTGGATCAGGGCCTCCATTGACTCCCCCATGATGTGGCGGATGTGGTCCAGGCTGTTGCCCATGCCGTCGGAGCCGATCGCCAGCTGGCTGGGCCAGGCGATCTTCTTGTCGGCCACCATCACCGGCGCGCCCTCGAGGTCGGCCAGCCGCGCTGCGGCCTGCTCGACGAGCTTGAGGGATTCCCACATTTCGTTGACCCGGATCCGGAACCGCCCGTAGGAGTCGGAGGTGTCCCAGGTCTGGACCTCGAAGTCGTAGTCCTCGTAGCCGCAGTAGGGCTGGGTCTTTCGCAGGTCCCAGGCGTAGCCCGTGGACCGCAGGACCGGGCCGGTCATCCCGAGCGCCATGCACCCGGCCAGGTCGAGATGGCCGACGTTCTCCAGGCGGGCGCGGAAGATCGGGTTGGCGTTGCACAGGTCGGCGTACTCCGGGAGCCGCTTCTTCATCAGTGCCACGAAGTCGCGGATCTCGTCGAGCGCACCCGGCGGGAGGTCCTGGGCGACGCCGCCGGGACGGATGAACGCGTGGTTCATCCGGAGCCCGGTGATCAACTCGAAGAGATCGACGACCAGCTCGCGTTCACGGAAGCCGATCGTCATCACGGTCAGCGCGCCGAGCTCCATGCCGCCGGTCGCGATCGCGACGAGGTGGCTCGAGATCCGGTTCAGCTCCATGAGCAGGACCCGCATGACCTGGGCCTTCTCGGGGATGTCGTCCTCGATGTCGAGGAGACGCTCGACACCGAGGACGTAGGTGGCCTCGTTGTAGAACGGCGCCAGGTAGTCCATCCGGGTGCAGAACGTGACGCCCTGGACCCAGGAGCGGAACTCCATGTTCTTCTCGATGCCGGTGTGGAGATAGCCGATGCCGCAGCGGGCTTCGGTCACCGTCTCGCCCTCAAGCTCGAGGATCAGCCGGAGCACCCCGTGGGTGGAGGGGTGCTGGGGGCCCATGTTCACCACGATGCGCTCGTCGGCGTGCTCGGCAACGGAGTCCACGACGGAGTCCCAGTCCTGCCCGGTGACGGTGAAGACCCGTCCCTGGCTGGTCTCGGAGGTTCCAGCGAAGAGGTCCTGCTCGCCGGTGGTTGAGTTGGTCGACGTCATCGGGTCCTCCGGTTCACTCGCAGTTCGAGCGCACGCGCACGGTCGACGGCCTGATTCGGAGCGCTACGCCCTCTCGCTTCGCTCACGAGTACGCCCTCCGCTCGTCCGGCGGCGGAATCGTTGCGCCCTTGTACTCCACGGGGATTCCGCCCAGTGGGTAGTCCTTGCGCTGCGGGTGGCCCGGCCAGTCGTCGGGCATCTCGATCCGGGCCAGCGACGGGTGGCCGTCGAAGATGATCCCGAAGAAGTCCCACGTCTCGCGCTCGTGCCAGTCGAGCGTCGGGTAGAGCGCGATCAGGCTGGGGATGTGCGGGTCGACGTCGGGGCAGGTGACCTCGACCCGGATCCGACGGTTCCACGTCATCGACATCAGGTGGTAGACCGCGTGCAGCTCGCGGCCGATGTCGTCGGGATAGTGCACCCCGCTGACGCCGGAGCAGAACTCGAAGCGCAGGTCTGGCTGGTCACGGAGCTTCTTCGCCGCTTCGGGGAGGTTCTCTCGCGAGATGTGAAAGGTGATCTCGCCTCGGTGGACCACCACCTTGTCGATCAACCCGTCGAGTCCGTCGGCGACGACGTCGAACCATCCGCCGTAGGGACGCTGGGCCGCGCCCGGGTAGATGGTCGGCTTGACGATGCCGCCGTAGCCGGACGTGTCGCCGCTGCCCTGCACCCCGAACATGCCGTGGCGCTCGCCGATCGACTCGATCTCGCCCGGCTGGGCCGGGAGGTTCTTGTTCTCCTCGGTCATGTTGATCCGACCCCCTGGTCGTTGGCTCGTCCCTTGATCGGGGTCATCGCAGCAGCCCCTTCTGGTCCGACGTCGGCAGCGCGTTGAGCGCCTCCGTCTCCAGCTCGGTGACCTGGGTGGCGCG
>JAKDNC010000394.1 GCA_030452025.1 Nocardioides sp.
GACCACACCGGCGACCCGGCCGATCACCTGCAACTTCACTGCCCCCATGGTGCCGCCGGCTATCCCGACCGCGACCGTCTTCGTGTCCACCTCCGCCGGACGGCGGTCGACCGACTCGACCAGGGGCTCGTCCAGGGTCAGTCCCAGTCCCGCTGCGATCTGGCGGACCACGGATCCCCAGCCCATGCTGAGGATTCCGGGCTGCCAGAGCATGCCCTCCTCGTCGACGGGCTTGCCGAAGCCGAAGAGGTCCTGCATGACCACCGGCTGGTAGTAGGTCGAGTAGTCGGCGATCTCACTGACCTTGACGGTGTCGATGCGCTGGGAGAGCGAGGTCATCACGAGCGGCAGGACATCGTTGGCGAAGCCGGGGTCGATCCCGTTGACGTGCAGCGAGGCCCCACCGGAGGCACAGTCCTCCTCGATGCCCTTGAGCGCGTCGTCCCACAGGACGCCGTAGGGGTACTGCAGAAGGACCGGCCCGCTGGAGACGACGTTGATCCCGGCAGCGACGAAGCCGCGCAGGTCCTCGATCGACTCGAAGATCCGGTCGTCGGTCATTGCGGTGTGCACGATGGCGTCCGGCTCGAGCGCGAGGAGGGCGTCGCGGTCGTTGGTCGCGACCACACCGAGGTCGCGGCCCAGCCCGGCCAGTCGACCGGCGTCCTTGCCCTCCTTCTGCGCCGAGGAGACCCAGACGCCGACGAGCTCGAGATCGGGGTGGGCATCGATTCCGGCGATCACGTGGCGGCCGACGGTTCCGGTCGACCAGCCGACGACACGAAGCTTGCGGGCTTTGGGTTTCTGTGTCATGCAGTCAATTTAGAACAAGTTCTAGATTGGTGGAAGGGGTCGCTGGCGGGAACCGCCATTGATACCCGACATCTTCGGGAGGATGCTTGTGCGTAGCGACACCCTGGAGATGACCGCCATGTCCCACGACACGCTCACCCACAGCATCGAGACCACGCACGACGTGCTCGCGACCAGGCTCGAGACAGCCGAGGCGAGTCACCCGACGCTCGAACGCCCCCGCGACCGCTTCCCCGCCACGGACACGTTCCTGGCCAGCGCTTCCCGCCACGTCGCAGCCGCCAACGCCGTGCTCGTTCCGGCCGCCCGCCAGCACCTGCCGAACGGGGTGGAGCTCGCCCACGAGTTCACCCGCCAGAGCCGCCACCTCGAGGCAGCCATGGCCTTGGTGAAGGCGAAGCTGTACGGCTCCTCACAGGCCATCCGGCTGCCGTGGCGTGGGATCTGGGCCGACCTCCACCTCCAGTTCGACCTGCTCCTCGAGCTGGAGGAGTCAATCGTCAGGGATCTCGTCGAGCGGACCGACCAGATCTTCCGCGACGACCTCGCCAACCGCGTCTACCGTGCCGAGCTGAGATCCCCGACGCGCCCCCACCCCTACGTGCCACATCTGGGCATGACCGGACGGATGGCGCGGCGACTCTGCCTCCAGGTCGACCATTTCTGGGACACCACCGAGGGCCGGATGATCCCGGAGCCGATCAAGCCCCATGACCGGGCCCACGACGGACCGATCACGCAGTACTTCCTCGGTGACCCACACTTCGAGGAGGAGTGAGTCCGGCGATCCTGAACGTGAGCGCCACCAGGGTCACCACGCCGAGCCGGAGGGCCCGGGCAACGTCGTCCAGGTCTGCGAACCCGCTCTGGAAGAGCAGCGTGAGCAGGAACCCTGGGTGACGCGAAGCTCCTGGAGGAGCTCGATCCAGCGGAACAGCAGGCTGGATCAGACGACCGTCTTGACCTCGGTGCTCGCGCCCTCGTGCCAGAGCTGCTCCTCACCGCACCAGCAGGTGTAGGTCATCGCGATCACGCCGTCGATCTGCGCCATGCCGGTCACCTGGCTGGGGAAGATCAGCAGGTCCTGGTCGCAGGCGGTGCAGTGGTTCACGAACATGGGAAACCCTCCCTCGAGGTGATGGACTTCTGACAAGTCCATTCTGGATCAAGTCAACTAATAGGGGTAGCCTTTCTTTCCTTGAGATCGTCAAGGAGATTCCTATGCTTTCGTTGCACCAGCTCCGCTGCTTCCTCACCACCTACGAGCTCGGCTCCCTCACAGCGGCTGCAGACCACCTCGGCTACGCCCAGCCGAGCATCTCGGAGCAGATCCGCGGCCTCGAGAAGACCCTCGGCACGGACCTGTTCGCCCGGGTGGGTCGCGGCGTCGTACCCACCGCAGCAGCCGAGTCGCTTCGCCCGCACGCGGAGGCAACGCTCGCCGCGGCGGACCAGGCCCGTCGCGCAGCGCAGGGGGTCACGGAGCTGGAGACCGGGACGATCCGGTTCGGGATGTTCGGCACCGCCAGGCTCTACGCCGGGGCGACACTCATCGCGGACGTCGTACGCCGCCACCCGGGCGTCCGAGTCGAGCTCGTGGGGCAGAACTCCAGCGACGTCCACGACGACCTGCGCCGAGGGCACATCGAGGCCGCGATGGTGGCCGTGCCCAGGGCCCGAAGCGAGGGCCTCGTGGTCCGCCCGGTCTCCCAGGACGAGCTCGTCTACATCAGCACCGATCCCGAGCGGATCGCGTCGCCGATGACCGCCCAACGCCTGGCCAGGGCCCCGCTGGTGATGCCGGAGGCGACGTGGCGCGCGGAGGACTCGACCCGCTCCCAGCTGCGCCGATGGCTGCACGAGAACGGACTCAACCCGCAGACCCGGATCGAGGTCGAGGACGTCGAGACCGTCGTCGAGCTGGTCGGCATGGGACTGGCCGACTCAGTGATCCACCGAGGTGAGGCGGAGCAACTGCTGCCGCGACTGGCCCCCGAAGCCGGATACGTGAGCCTGCGGCCCCGTCAGTTCGACACGTTCGCGATCGTGCATCGCGCCGGCGCAGCCCTCTCCCCCGCGGCACAGGTGATGATCGAGCTCGCCACGAAGCGGATCCAGGCCATCACCCAACCGGTCTGATGTAACGCGTGGACCACGCCTGTTCTCCCGTTAGTCGGTCGGGGCGCATAGGGTCTACCCGTTAACCGACATTGGAGGAACCCGTGACCGAGAACGACCACGACCACGAAGAGCAAGAGATCAGCCTCAGCGTCGCCGCCCAGGCGCTCGGCGACCCCTCGCAGGCCTACACCGCGACCCTGAGCGACGAGACCCCCGGCATCCATCTCGAGCTGGTCGACCTGGCCTCCGCCCCCGCTTCGGAGGAGGACGACTGGGAACTCGATGACGACGCCGACATGGGCCTGAAGGTGATGCTCGGCGGGATCGACCCCGAGGTGGCCGCCCAGCTCCTCCGCGTCGCTGCCGACTTCCTCGACCAGGCGGTCTCCGAGTCGGAGTGAGCCTGGGGCGGTAGGGACCAGATTCAGCGCAGCGGGTCGAACGCCTGCAGCAGTTCGTGGCCGGCGCCGGCCCGGTGTCCGGTGATCTGGTCGGCCAACAGCCGACCACTCAACGGACCGAGCGCGATGCCCCACATGCCGTGTCCGCCGGCCACGAACACCCGCTCCGAACGGGTCCGACCCACCAGGGGCAGCCCGTCGACGGTGCAGGGGCGTGACCCGACCCACTCATCGTGGCGCTGCGACCAATCGACGCCGGTGAACATCGGCGTCGCCGCGTCCACGATCGCCTTGATCCGCCGCGGGTCCAGTGGGGCGTCAGGGTCGCGGAACTCCATCATCCCCGCCACGCGCAGGCCCTCTTCCGCAGTGCCGAGCGGCGTGCAGGCCACCCGCTGTGCGGGGAAGTAGATCGGGCCGGACGGCGCGTGCTCCGGGTGGACAGTGAAACTGTAGCCGCGCCCGGCCTGGACAACGGCCTTCACACCATGCTGTCGGGCCAGGTCTCCCATCCAGCTGCCGCCGGCGATGACAGCGGTGTCGGCCTCGATCGGCGTACCGCTGTGGCGCTGGACCTGGACGCGCGCTCCTCGGGTCGCGATGCCGGTGACGTTCCAACCGTCGAGCACCTCCCC
>JAKDNC010000395.1 GCA_030452025.1 Nocardioides sp.
CACGGATGAAGGCCGCTGTGCCACATGAGCCCACTGCGGGACCGATCTGCACCCCATCGATGGCTGACCTGTACGGCGCGGGCAGGTGACGTCCGGCACCGTGCCGCAGCGTGTTGGTGGCTTCGTCCAGCAGGAGGATGGAGCACACGCTGTGCGGGAGGTGTTGCTCCATGATGGCCACCAGCGCTTCAAGGCTGCGCTCCACCGGGTCACGGCGTGCGATACCTTCCAGGATGCGGGCGATCGCCCAGTCCGTGTCACCAGCCGTCGACGGTGGTGAGGGGTGTGAACTCGCCTCCACGTGCGCCGCAGGCAGCCACAGGGAAGTGACGGTCCCCCGGCGATCGGAACGTGACGACTGGCTCAGCCCACCACCATGGTCATCGGCGAACTCCACCGATTCCGCCAACCCCAGGGCCTCCCTCCTAAGGGCCGTGTCGCGCGTCGAGTCACAGGGGCGGCCGTGTCCGTCATCGGTGAGGACGATCTCGACGCTCTCGCCGGCAGGGGGATGACGCACCTGCGCAACGATCGAAGTGCACTCGGATGCACGAGCGCTGTCGAAGATCGCCGTCATGCAGCGCATGAAGCCGACTGGGTCGGCGAGCACATAGGCAGACGCGGCACTCTCCGGATCAAGGGTCGACGACACCCCGTGAAGATCACCAGAACGGCACCATGACCGCAACACCGCCACGACGTCAACGAGTGTCACCGGCGCTGCACCCGACCGCGCACAGCGTCCTGCGTCCCACGCCAGTTGAGCCCCACGCGCCGCCAGCTCGAGGAGCTGGTCCGCGCGTCGTGGCTGCTCCGTCGACATCAGTTGCGCCGCCATTGCCACCGACGAGGCATTGCCAGCCACCTCGTGCGCGGCCCGTCGTGTCACGTCGCGCTGCAACGCCGCACGGTGCGCCAACAGCTTCGCTGCAGAGCAGGCCGCCGCCAGGTCTTCGACATCCGGCACAGCGTCTTCCTCGACAGGCAGGACTACGTCAGCACCAGCCAGGCGGGCATCGATCGCGTCCCTGGGCTCCCCGACACTCGCCAACGCCACGATGGCGCAGTCCGGTGACAACCGCCGCAATGACGCGACTTCACTGGCACGGACGACGCGGACTTGGTGTAATGGACCATCATGGACGACATCAGTCTGGAGGGTCTCTTGCACGACACTTCACCTCGTGTTGTGAGGCAGGCAACCAGCGACCCCGTGGCACAGGCGTCGCTGACGAATGTGACGACGGTAACATCAGGCGCCGCGTCCCGTGTCTTGATCGTGGACGACCACCAGATCTTCGGGGAACTGCTTGCCGAAGCGCTGACCGGGAGCGGACTACGCGTCCTCGGTGTCTGCAACTCGGTGGTGGCAGCACTCGACCGCGTCACCAACGATCCACCCGACGTCGTGGTGCTCGATCATTCTCTGCCCTCCGGCACCGGCGCCGGCGCGGTAGCGGCCATCAAACGGCTCGGACCTCGTGTCCTGATGCTGACGGCAAGCAGGGAGCGCAGCGTCGTACAGGAAGCGATGGACGCCGGCTGCGACGGGTTCGTGACCAAGGCCCAGAGTCTGGCCTCGGTGATCGACGCGGTCCACGCGGTCACTCGCGGCGAGACGCCAGTTTCTGCTGATGTTGCCGGCGCTGCCTACGGACGTCCGGCCACATCGATTGGGAGTGACCTGACCGCCCGCGAGAGCAGCGTGCTCCAGCTGATCGGGGCCGGACTCACCAACCAACAGATCGCCGATGACCTCCACATCAGCCCCAACACCGTGCGCAACCACGTGCAGCACGTGCTGACCAAGCTTGACGCGCACTCCAAGCTGGAAGCAGTCGCCGTCGCTGCCCGAAACGGGCTCCTCGCCTCTGACCGCCGGGGATCCGGGAAGGCGCACTAGCTCTTAGCCCGGATCCGTAAGTTGTTGGGTGGTCCGGGAGGGCCACCCAACAACTTACGGATCGAGGCTTATCGAGGAGCGGCCGCGATCTGCGGCACGACCCACAAGACTGTCAAGAGGGTCGTCGAGGCGCACAACGCCGTGAGCGAGTCCTCGACGACAACGTCAGCGGCGCCGAGCGCGGTGAAGTCGCCGCGGTCGCGGAACTTCGACGAGGTCGCGGACCTCGTCGCGAAGCGTGTCGAGGCGACCTCGGGACGGATCACCGCGAAGCGTCTGCTGCCCGAAGCGACCGCGGCCGGCTATGTTGGTTCGGCAGGAACTTCCGTCGACTCGTCGCAGATGCCGAGCAGGCATGGCGAAACGAGCACGCCGGACATCGCGGACGCAGGCCAGCGGTGTGGTCACCGGGTGAGACTCTGATGATCAACTGGGGCGAGCTACGCATCGACGGCGTGCTGGTCCACGTGTTCTGCGCGGTCCTGGGGTGGTCACGGTTCCGGTTCGTCCGCTTCGCCGTCGACCAGAAGTCCACCACGACGTTCGAGATGCTCGCTGAGTGCTTCACGGCGGATCCCCGCAAGCGGCTCGCGGACCACCATTCGTCTGCGAACAACGCCTACTACTGCTGGGCGAAGGCCTTGCCAGGGGACGCCGGGCCGCCGTAGACGTCGAGGCGTGCCAGTTGGAAGACGACCCCTTAACGGCGCTGGAGGACGACGGGTTCGAGCCCTGCGGATCACGCGGTCCGTTGCCGATTCCGGAACTGGCGCGTGTCACCGGTTGCCCGGTCTCCGCCGTGCGACCCTGATGACGTACAGTTCGCACGCTTGGAGCCCTGTGCGACCCATGGCTGCCGAACTGTACGTTGTAGAGGCGCCGCCACACCTGCCGCGCCGGGTTCGATGCCCGATCGAGTCAGGACGGACGCACGACCTGCTGCAGCGCCCACCGGTTGCCGTCGGGGTCGCTGAAGTAGACGAAGCGTCCCCATGGCTGATCGTCGACGCCCTCGCACTCGATGCCCCGTCCGCGGAGCTCGGCCAAGGCGGCGTCGGCGTCCTCGACCACGACCTGGACGAACTGCGACGAGCCCTCCGGCATCATCTGAAGGCCGAGGCCAAAGCAGATCGAGCAGGCCGACCCGGGTGGCGTCACCTGCACAAACCGGAGCTCTGGGGAGACCCTCTGGTCATGGTCAACGCTCCAGCCCAGGTCCTTGCCGTAGAACTCGACCGACCTGTCGACGTCGGCCACAGCCAGGGGAATCAGTTCGATCTTGAAGTCCATGTCTCCTCCAGACGGCGTGCCGCGACTGATTCGCGGCCCGGGGCTCAGCCTAGGAGTGAATCAGGTCAGCTCTTGTCCTGATGCTCATCAGTGTGGTGCGCGGATGACCTTGCGGGCGCAGGCGCAGGGACCGCGCCCCGGAAGCCGAAGCCGGAAGCCGGCCAGACGTAGCGCATCTTTCCGGAAGCCACTCGTCCGGAATTCGTACTAGCCTCGTCAACATGGGCGAACTCACCGAGCTGATCTCACATCCTTTCTCCACCGCGCCCGACGAGGTCGAAGCCCTCCTCGGCGCGCTGGACCGCAACCGGCGTACGTTCGCGTGGAAGACCGGCGAGTTGGACGCCGACGCTATGCGGCGCACCCTCGGGCCGTCCGCCGTGACCCTCGGCGGGCTGCTCAAGCATCTGGCCCTGGTCGAGGACCATTACTTCACCCACCAGCTGCACGGCCGCGACTACCCGGACCTCTGGGCACCGATGGCGAACGACGACGACTGGGACTGGACCTCAGCCGCCGACGACTCACCTGAAGAGTTGCGTGCGTTGTGGCTCGGGGCTGTCGTGCGGTCGAAGTCCGCGGTTGACGAAGCGCTCTCGGATGCTGACCTCGGCAAGCTGATCTCCGCCAACCCCGACGGGACCGACCCGGTCAACCTGCGTCGGTTGATCGTCGACATGATCGAGGAGTACGCCCGTCACACCGGACATGCCGACCTGATCCGCGAGTCCATCGACGGGCTCGTGGGCGAGGACGCGC
>JAKDNC010000396.1 GCA_030452025.1 Nocardioides sp.
GCTATGGCACATTCGCCAACTCGATGAGTACGCCGACATCGCCGCCCTTCGCGATGTCTCACCCCACTCCTTCCGTCGCACGGTCGCTACCGAGATCGACGAGGTCTACGACGCCGACGCAGCCAAGGACCAACTCGGTCACACCTCCAAGACGGTCACCGAGCGGCACTACATCAACCGCCGGCTCGTGGTGCCGGACTACCGAGCGGCCACCGAGCGGCTCGCGCCAGGCTCCGGGGCGAGCAAAGGCCCAGCGTCGGGGCACTGAGAGCCCCGCGGCCACACGAGCACGCCCCTGTGCCCGTAGACACGCTCCACTCCACGTCTACGGACCGTTCTGCGTGTCCTGAAGCCCGTCGCAGGCCAATCGCGGCATGGCTCGATCGCAAGCCGAAACCGGGCTCGCGATTTCAAAGTGCGCCCAAAGTGCGCCCTAAGGCCGATTTTCAGCAGTCGAACGCGAGAGCGCGAAACACATCACCGCAGGTCAGAGCCGGTTTTCGTGAGCAACGCAACGCATTCGACGTGGTGCGTCATCGGGAACAGGTCGAAGGAACGGAGCTCGGTCATCGTGTATCCAAGCTCGGTGAAGGTGGCCACATCCCGGGCCAGCGAGGCCGGGTCGCAGGCCACGTAGGCGACCGCACGCGGCGCACGGTCCACGATCTGGGTGACCACCTTGCGGCGTGCCCCCTCGCGGGGTGGATCGAGCACGACGAGGTCGAACGGCTCGTCGTTCCCATCACGGAGCACCCGGTCGACGCTCCCGATCGCCACCTCGGCACGGCGGAACTCCGCAAGGTTGCTGCGGGCGTGCCCGCCGCCGGTGCGGTTGCCCTCGATGGCCACGACCCGGCCGGAGTCCCCGACGCGCTCGGCCAGGAAGGCTGCGAAGAGGCCCACGCCCGCATACAGGTCGAGAGCCTTCTCCCCCGGCTGCGGGTCGAGCATGCCCAGGACGGTGTCGACCAGCGTGGTGGGCGCCCCCGGGTGCACCTGCCAGAAGCCATCGGCGGCGACGGTGAACTCGCGGCCGTGGACCGGCTCGACGACGGGCAGGTCGCCCGAGCGACTGGTGTCGATGGCGTCAGGGCGAGCGATCAGGCAGGTGTCGATCGGGATCACCGCACGGGAGCGGTGGCGCCGCATGCCCACGGACCCGTCCTCGGTGAGCGCAAACTCCACACGGGTGCGCCACGCCAGGCCGTCGTCATCGCCGGGGACCTGCTCGACGCTCACGTCGACCTCACGGCCGGCCAGGCGCGCGAACTGCTCACGGACCACCTCGGCCTTCAGAGCTCGCTGACCCTCGACGGTGACGTGCTGGAAGTCGCAGCCCCCGCAACCACCCGGGCCGGCATCCCTGCAGGGCGCCTCGACCCGCGCCGCGGCCGGAGTGCGGCCCTCGACCGCGTCACCGCGCCAGACCCGGGCCCCCTCGGTGCCCTCGGTGATCTCGACGACGACCTCCTCGCCGGGCAGCGCATGGCGGACGAAGACGACCCGGTTCCCGTGGTCGGCCAGTCGGGCGACGCAATGGCCCCCGTGGGCGATCGATCCGACCGTCACGTCGTGCCTCTCCCCCACGTGGGAGGCCCCCTTGGCCTGTCTGCTGCGGATGTTGCGTGCCATTGCGGCTCCTTGGAGAGGGGACGATCAGGACTGGCGTGGCCCCTTGGGGCCATCGACGGCGCCACGTCGGACGTCGCCGGCCCGAGCACGACGCGCACCGCGCTTCTCGCGCTCGAGGGCGGCGGCCGACGACCGGAGCTGGAAGGGGACCGAGCTGACCATGACCCCCGGGCTGAAGAGCAGCCTCCCCTTGAGCCGCAGGGCGGTCTGGTTGTGCAGAATCTGCTCCCACCAGTGGCCCACGACGTATTCGGGGATGTAGACCGCGACCACGCCGCGCGGGTTGGCCTGCCGGATCTCGACCGTGTACTCGACGATCGGCCGGACCAGCTCGCGGTAGGGCGAGTGGAGCACCTTGAGCGGCACGTCCATGCCCCGCTTGTCCCACTGCTTGAGCAACTCGTCCGTGGTGTGATCGTCGGTGCCGACGTAGACCGCCTCGAGGACGTTGGGCCGGGCCGCCTTGGCGAAGGCGAGCGCACGCAGTGTCGGCTTGTGCATCTTGGAGACCAGCACTATCGCGTGCACCCGCGTCGGGAGCAGCTTGTCCTCGTCATCGATGGCCAGCTCCTCCTCGACGCGGGTGTAGTGGCCGCGGATCCCCTTCATGATCAGGAAGAAGGAGACCATCGCCAGGACGGTGATCCACGCTCCACTGAGGAACTTGGTGACCAGCACGACGACCAGGACGATCGCGGTGAAGACCAGGCCGACCGTGTTGATCACCCGGGACCGCTGCATCTTCCGGCGTTCCGTGGAGTCGATCTCCGACTCCAGGTGACGCGTCCAGTGCCGGATCATTCCGAGCTGACTCAGCGTGAAGGAGACGAACACCCCGACGATGTAGAGCTGGATCAGCCGGGTGACCTCCGCATCGAAGGCGACGATCAGGACGATCGCCACGAAGGCCAAGAAGAGGATGCCGTTGGAGTAGGCCAGCCGGTCGCCGCGCTGACCCAGCGCCCTCGGCGCCAAGCCGTCCTTGGCCAGGATCGAGCCGAGCACGGGAAAGCCGTTGAAAGCAGTGTTCGCCGCCAGCACCAGCACGATGCCGGTCATCGTGACCACGAAGTAGAACCCGGGCGAGAAGTCGCTGAACACCGCCCGCGCGATCTGAGCGATGGCGCCGTGCTGGTCGTAGTCCGAGGGGACCTGGGTGCCGTCCGCGTAGCGCAGCCGGTCGATGTCGTGCGGGTCGACGTACTTCAGACCCATCTGCCGGGCCAGGAGGATGATGCTCATCATCATCGAAATGGCGATCAGGCCCAGCATGAGAAGCGTCGTCGCGGCGTTCTTCGACTTCGGCCGGCGAAACGCCGGCACGCCGTTGGAGATCGCCTCGACACCGGTCAGCGCGGCGCATCCCGACGAGAATGCCCGCGCCAGCAGGAACACCAACGCAAGCGTCGTCAACTGCTTCTCGTAGCCGGGGGCCGGAACGATCCGCAGGCTGGCGGACTCCACGTCCGGCAAGGTGCCGGTGATCATGCGCACCAGTCCCAGACCACACATGCCGAGCACCGCGACCATGAAGGCATAGGTGGGGACCGCGAAGATCGTGCCGGACTCGCGCACCCCGCGCAGGTTTGCCGCGGTGAGCACGACCACCAGCGCCACAGCGAAGGTTGCCTCGTGGCCGGACAGCACCGGCAGGGCCGACGCGGCGTACTGCGAGCCAGCCGAGATCGAGACCGCCACCGTGAGCACGTAGTCGACCAGCAGCGCGCTCGCCACCGTCATCCCGGCGGTCTTGCCGAGGTTGACCTTGGCCACCTCGTAGTCACCGCCACCGCTCGGGTAGGCGTGCACCGTCTGCCGGTAGGACGCGATCACGGCCACCATCACAGCGGCCACCGCGAGGCCGATCTTCCACGACCAGACGTACGACGACGCGCCGACCAGCGAGAGCATGATGAAGATTTCGTCCGGAGCGTAGGCAACCGACGACAGGGCGTCGCTCGCGAACACCGGAAGCGCAACGCGCTTGCGCAGCAGGGTTCCACCCAACTGCGTGCTGCGGAGCTTGCGGCCCAGCAGGATCCGTTTCGAAACGTCACCGACACCCACGAGCGGAAAGGCTAGTCCTCACGGTCCGCGTCCGCACGATCGGCACGCAAGCTTGGGGTAGCGTCTCCCCCGTGCATGTCGTGATCATGGGTTGTGGCCGGGTGGGCTCCACGCTCGCCCGCAGCCTCGAGGACCGCAACCACACCGTGTCCATCATCGACAACAACCCGGACGCCTTCCGCCGGCTCGGCCCGTCATTCAACGGGGACAAGATCAACGGGTACGGCTTCGACCAGGCCGTCCTGACCAAG
>JAKDNC010000397.1 GCA_030452025.1 Nocardioides sp.
GCGTCTTGGTCTCACGCGGTGATGTGGCGCGACGGCTGGCGGAGGCAGGCTGGGGTGACAACGTCGAGCATGTCGTGGTCGTGGTCGCGATCGATGCCGGAGCAGGAGTGCAGGTCGACGAGGTGGTGGCCGCCGCGGAGGAATGCTGGACCAGCCTGGGTGGTGCCCACATCGTGGGAGCTGTCGGCAGCCACGTCATCGTTCTCCTCAACGGCGGCCGCCGCGTCGCGCCACAACGATTGCGTGGAGCCTTGACGGAGGACGCCACGCGACTGCAGGCCCTGCTGGACATAGATGCGGCGCCGTTGGTCGGGGTCGCTGCCCCCGTGACCGACATGGCACACACCTCCCGGTCGGTGGGTTCTGCCCGGGACGTGCTCCGGTCGGCGCAGCGGCACGGCATCCGCCGGGGGGTGGTGATGGCTCGTGACGTCGGTGTCCAACGGCTCCTCTCCGACGTGCCGGCAGCCAAGGTGACCGACCTGATCACCGAGCAGATCGGGACGCTGATCGAACAGGATCGAACCCATGGCGCCGACCTCGTGCGCACACTCGGGTTGTATCTGGCCTGCGGCATGTCCAAGACCGCGACGGCTGAACTCCTCGGGATCCGACGGCAGTCGCTCTACGCACGCCTGGAGCGGATCGAACGACTCCTCGGCATCTCGCTTGCGGATCCGGCCCATCGAGCCGGGCTCGATCTTGCGCTGATGGCCTGGCAGATGCGCACCGGGGCCGACCCGCAGACCGCCTTCGCGGGTCCCCGCACGTTAAAGAATGCGCAGGATCCCGCGTCGGGCGGCTAACGTGGAACCATGAGTTCCGTGCCGAAACGCCTCATCGACGAGACGTTGCGTTTCCTGGCAGTCGGGGGCGTCGCGACACTGGTCGCGTTCGTGATCTTCAACTTCCTCGTGCACGGTCTCTACATCACCGACGACGGCTGGCTGCTCAACCACCCGACCCTCGGCTACATCGTGGCCAACACGGTGGGGATGGGGATCAGCTACCGCGGCACCCGCAACTGGGCCTTCAAGAATCGCGAGACGGCACATGCCGACGGCGGGCGGACGGCGTACGTCCTGATCAACGTGGCCACGATGGCGTTTCCGATCGGGTGCCTGTGGATCAGCCGCAACGTGTTCCACCTCGATGACGCGGTCGCCGACAACATCTCGGCCAACGTGATCGGACTCGGCCTCGGGATGGTCGCCCGGTTCTACCTGTTCCGCCAGGTGATCTTCAGCCAGAAGCACTACCAGCCGGCAATGCTGTCCGGCACGACCTCCAGCCCGCTCCCGGGCAATCCGGTCCGGTGCCGTCGTGACGCCTATGACGCGTCAACCGGAAGGCCAGAGATCGACCCACGATCGCCCTAGCCGGGCGAGCAGGTCCCGCAGCAGCGGAAGGCTGAGTCCCACCACGTTGTGGTGGTCGCCCTCGATGCCGGTGACGAACGCGCCGCCGAGCCCGTCGATCGTGAACGCTCCGGCGACGTGGAGCGGCTCGCCGGTGGCGACGTACGCCGCGATCTCTTCATCGGTGACCTCGGCGAAGTGGACGGTGGTCGACGCAGTCGCCGAGACCACGAGGTCGCTGGCCAGGTCGTGGAGCGCGTGACCCGAATGGAGCACGCCGCTGCGCCCACGCATCGCCTTCCAGCGGGCGATCGCCTCCTCGTGGGAGGCGGGCTTGCCGAGCGCGACACCGTCGAGCTCGAGCACCGAGTCGCAGCCCAGGACGAGCCGGTCCCCGGTGAGACCGTCCGCCACAGCGGCGGCCTTGAGGCCAGCGAGCGCCAGCGCGAGCTCGGCGGGCGGCAGTCCGGTCACCTGCGATTCGTCGACGCCGGAGACGATCACCTCGGGCTCGACGCCGGCGCTGCGCAAGGTCGCGAGTCGGGCGGGGGACTTGGAGGCAAGGATGAGCATGGACGTCACCAGTCTGCTCAGATCCGCGCCAGCGCCGACTTGAGCGGGTCGAGCCCGATCGATCCGAGGTTCAGGGCGTCGCGGTGGAACGTCTTGAGGTCGAAGGCTGCCCCCTTGCGGGCCCTCGCCTCGTCGCGTGCCTCGAGCCAGATGCGTTCGCCGACCTTGTACGACGGGGCCTGGCCGGGCCAGCCGAGATAGCGGTTGACCTCGAAGACGATCGACGGGTCATCCATCCTGCAGTGCTGGCGCATGAACTCCAGGCCCAGTGCCGGGGTCCAGCGCTCCCCGGGGTGGAAGGCGCTCCGCCCGGCTCCCAGGGTGTTGTCCTTCGGGATTTCCAGTTCGAGATGCATGCCGATGTCCACGATCACGCGGGCGGCCCGGAAACCCTGCCCGTCGAGCATGCCGAGCTTGTCGGCCGGGTCGGAGAGGTGACCGAGGTCGTCCATCAGCCGTTCGGCGTAGAGCGCCCAGCCCTCGCCGTGGCCACTGACCCAGCACATCAGGCGCTGCCAGCGGTTGAGCAGCTCCTTGCGATAGGTCGTCTGAGCGACCTGGAGGTGGTGGCCGGGGACGCCCTCGTGGAAGACCGTGGTGACCTCGCGCCACGGCGAGAAGTCGTTGATGCCGTCCGGCACTGACCACCACATCCGGCCGGGACGGCTGAAGTCCTCCGACGGGCCTGTGTAGTAGACGCCGCCGTCGTTGGTCGGGGCGAGGCAGCACTCGATCTTGCGGATCGGCTCCGGGATGTCGAAGTGGACGTCTGCCATCTCGGACAGTGTCCGGTCGGCCAACTCCTGCATCCACTGGCGGAATTCCGCGCGCCCCTGAATGCTGCGCGCAGGGTCGGCGTCGAGTGTGGCGACGGCCTCGTCGATGCTGCTCCCGGGGACGATCACGTCCGCCGTCGCCATCATCTCGTCGGTGAGCCTCCTGAGCTCCTCCCACCCCCATGCGTAGGTCTGCTCGAGGTCGACGGTGGCGCCGAGGAAGTAGCGGGACGCCAGCGCGTAGTGGTCGCGACCGACCGCCTCGTTGGTCCGCCCACGGGGCGCCATCTCGTCCTCGAGGAACATGGCGAATTCGGCGAACGCACGTGAGGCTGACTTCGCATGGTCGTCGAGTTGGGCGCGCAGGGTGCCGCCGATCCCGCTGCTCTCGACCAGGGTCGTGAAGAAGTCCGCGTCGGCTCCGTCGTGGCCGGTCCAGCCACGCACCTGACCGGCCACCTCCGCGTACTGCCGAGCCGCGGAGACGTTGCCCTTCGAGGCCTCCTCGGCCAGCGTCACGCGGTAGTCCTGCAGGGTCTGCGGGACGGCGGCGATGCGCGCATCGATCAGGGACCAGTCGTCCTCTCCGCCGGTCGACATCATGTCGAAGACCTGGCGGATCTCATGGAGGCCGCTGCTGATCACCGAGAAGTCGCTTCGGCTGAGCCCCGCATCGGACATCTCCACGTCGAGCCCGAGCCGCTCGAGGAACCCTTCCCTGGCGACCACTTCGCGCTCGTCGACCGGAGCAGCGTCGCGTGCAGCAGCGACCGACGTGCGGGTCAGGTCCTCGCGGGCCCGGAAGCCATCGGGTGAGAGGTCCGGCAGCCGGTCCTCGTGCCCGGGGATCCCGAGGTAGGTGGCCGTCACCGGGTCCAGTGCGGCGTACTCCTCCACGTAGTTGTCGGCGATGGCGTCCACGGGTCGCGTCATGCGTGCCAGCCTATTGCGACCTGGTCCCTGTCGAAGGACGCACCTCAGCGCAGGGCGCTCGGGAATGCGTCCCGGAAGCTGCGCATCGCGCCGGCCGACTCGGCTGCGAGCACCCCGCGACCCACGGCCCGGGTGACGCAGTCGCCGGCCAACGCGAGCAGCCCCTGGAAGGAGAAGACATCCATCGGCTCCGCGGACCCGGTCGCCATCGCGAAGAGGGTGTCGCCGTCGAACATCGTGTGCACCGGGTTGATCGCGCGCGCCAACCCGTCGTGACCGATGCCTGCGACCTTCGCGCACT
>JAKDNC010000398.1 GCA_030452025.1 Nocardioides sp.
GGGCTACTGCCTGTTCTCCCTCGACTACGGCAACCGCGCCACGGGTGACATCGCCGCCTCTGCCAAGACCCTGAAGAAGTTCGTGACCCGGGTCCGCAGCGCCACCGGTGCCCCGAAGGTGTCGCTCGTGGGCCACAGCCAGGGCGGAATGATGCCGCGCTACTACCTGAAGTTCCTCGGTGGTGCCAAGCACGTCGACGATTTGATCGGGATCGCGCCGTCCAACCACGGCACCAGCCTGGTCGGCAACTTCGCTCCCGTGATGGGCGTCGCGGGACCGGTGCTCGACATCGTCTGTCGCGCCTGCACGCAGCAGGGCACGAGGTCGGCCTTCCTGAAGCGGCTCAACGCCGGCGACGAGACCCCCGGCGACGTGAGCTACACCCAGATCACCACCGTCCAGGACGAGATCGTGGTGCCCCACATTTCGGGCTACCTCGAGGCGGGCCCTCGGACGACCAACCTGACCCTCCAGGACGCCTGCCCCACGGCGTTCGCCGAGCACCTCCTGCTGCCGGGGAACAAGGCTGCGATCGCGTGGACCCTCGACGCGCTGAGCCACCCGGGCCCGGCCAGCAAGTCGCTCGAGCCTGCCTGCTGACTGGGCCCTGACCCGGCTCAGGGAGTAAGGCGGTTGAGGTCGCGCGGGAAGAGCGTCACCTCGCGGATGTTCGCGGCTTCGACCAGGCGACCGACCCAACGCTCCAGCCCGATGGCGAAGCCACCGTGCGGAGGCATGCCGTGGCGGAATGCCTGCAGGTACGACGCATGGTCGGCCGGGTCCTCGCCGCGGGCGCGGATCGCCTCGTCGTACGCCGTGGGACGGTGCAGGCGCTGTCCGCCAGTCACCAGCTCGAGCCCGCGGAAGAGCAGGTCGAAGCTGTTGCTCCAGCGTGGGTCATCCGGCTCCGGATGGGTGTAGAAGGGACGCTTGGCCATCGGGTACCCCTCGACGGCCAGGTAGTCGCTGCCGTGCTCCTGCTTGGCCCAGGCGCCGAGCGCGCGCTCGTGCTCGGGGGCAAGGTCGGGCTCGTCGGCCGGTGCACCGACGAGGGCGAGGGCCTCGCGGAAGTGGATGACCGGGATCTCGCGCGGGACCACCGGGACCTCCACACCGAGCAGGTCGACGGCGTTCGCTGCCTGCTCGGTGATGGCGCCGATCATCCCGGCCAGGACCTCGCGCAGCATGACGAGGACGTCTCGGTGGTCCTCGATGAAGCCGAACTCGGCGTCGAGGGAGACATACTCCGCCAGGTGGCGCACCGTGTCATGTGGCTCGGCGCGGAAGACCGGGCCGACCTCGTAGACGCGCTCGAAGACCCCGACCAGCTGCTGCTTGTAGAACTGCGGCGACTGCGCGAGGTACGCCGGCCGGCCGAAGTAGTCGACCTCGAACACGTTCGCGCCGGACTCGGTGGCGGAGGCCACGAACTTCGGAGTGGCGATCTCGGTGAACCCCTGGCCGTCCAAGGCGGCCCGGAAACCGCGCAGCGAGGCGGCGCCGAGCTCCCACTTCGCCTTTTGCACAGGGTGGCGCCACGTGACCGGCGCGTGGTCGAGCAGCGTGGGCAGCGTCGTGTTCAGCGCCGGGCGCCAGAGCTCGACCGGGGGAGTGGCCGCCGGCTCGGTCAATGGTCGGATCTGCGGGGTGGTGATCTCCACGCCGCCCGGGGCGGCGTCGTTGGGGGTCATGGTCCCCGTGACCTCGACAGTCGTCTCCTCCGGTGTCGTGGCGACCACCGCGAGGGCTGCGGGGTCCTTGACCACGACCTGGGCCAGACCGGTGCGGTCGCGGACGACCAGAAAGGTGAGCGCCGCGAGTTCGCGGCGTCGGTGCACCCATCCGCTGATCCGGACCGTGGATCCCGGTACGGCGTGGGGGAGCTGCGCTGAGAGCGTGCGGGGTTGGTCAGTTGAAATCATGGTCACCTCCATGTCGGCTACGGAAGCCCTGGAGGTGTGGGCGGGGGCAAAGTCGCGGTGCCACCACACCTTCGCCGGGTGCCCTGTCGCCAAGGTTCCGGCCTCTCGTCCTGTCCGCCGGACGCCACGGACGCCGCCTTGCGGGAGTCGTCAGTTCCCACGGTGTCGGAGTCATCCTAGGTCAACACGGTGGAGGCGCGGAACCGGACTTCGGCCACGGCCGTCGTACTGCTCATGACCAAGCGAACCTGGCGGGCCGCGACCGTGCTGGCGGCCCTGCTGCCCGTGCTGACCGTGGCCCTGGCCGGATGCGACGGCAAGCCGACCGATAGCCAGGCAGCTGAGGAGTCGGCCGTCGAGGAGCCGGCCGCCGAGGGGGCGGCCGACCCGACGACCACCGCGGTGAAGGTGCACTTCCACGACTCGTCGGTGCCGCCGAAATACCACCGCAGCTGGACGATCACTCTCGACGAGGAGCAGGCCCACCTGGTCGTCGACTCCTACGGCGATGATCTCGCCGAGGAGACCGTCGACATGCCGGCCCAGGAGTGGCGGGCATTCGTCGAGGACCTCCCCGAGTCGGTGGACGACCTCGAGGAGCCGGAACCCGTCGACGACGGCTGCTCGGGGGGCACGTCGATGGACTTCGTCGTGACCGATGGCGGTGGAGCGGACACCAACCTGGTGATCAACAACTGCGCCAACGACCACAACTCCGCGATCACCGACGACATCGAGGGCCTCATGGAGCCGTTCACCGACCTGGTCCACCTCGACGAGAACACCAGCACCTGAGAGGACGCAGGTTGAACGTGCACCGTCGCTCACCCCGGGACTGAATCTGCGTCCTGGCACGCGTGCTGCCCGTTCACACGTAGGTCTCCAGGCAGCTTCGAGCCCAGGTGCCCCCGGAGAGGATGTGGTGATAGGCGAATCGCAGCACGGTCCATCCGAGGACGGTCAGCGAGGTGTAGCGCCACAGGTCGCTGTGGAAGGTGCGGGGATCGTTGGCGTGGTGCAGGTAGCCGTCGCACTCGATGACCAGGCGACGGCGTACGTCGACCAGGTCGGGGTGCAGGTCGATGTGGGCGACCTCGATCTTCACCTGTGGGCGTACGTCGAGGCCGACGCCGAGGGCGAGTGCTCGGGTCATCGACTCGAACGGGTTGGCCGCCAGCGAGTTCGCCTCCCCAGCGACCCGACGACACTGGACGGCGCCCTGGCCGCGGACCGCCACAGCGGCCTCGCGCAACTCATCCCAGGTGATGTCACCATGACGCAGTGCGGAGTCGGCGACGCTGAGTGCCTCGCCAAAGGACAGTCGCCGGGCGCAGTCAACGACGGTCTGCAGCGGGCTGGTCACGGGACCGGTGCACGATCCGTAGACGATGTTGATCCGCTCCCTGGTGGCCGAGCGGACCTTGCGGTTGCGCGGGACGGTGACCCACGGCTTCTCCGGTGGGCGGGCCACCTGCCAACCGTGGAGGAGAGCAGCGCTGAGATGCGATGCGCTGCCGGTCAGGCTGGCGGCGGCCCGCTTCGCGTCGAGTGAGCCCGGCAGCCCATAGCGGCCATGGGCGAGCCGGACCAGGTGCCCCTTCTCCACGGCAGTCCGCAGCTGATGACTTGTCAGGTGGGAGAGCAGTTCGTGGGCCTTGGCCACGCTCCCGAGCTGCTTGATGACGGCCTGGGCGTGGATCGGCTCGGGAATCATCAGCCCAGCCTCACCGAACACGGCGTGGGACGCATCCGGTCATCCACAGGCGCTGCTCGGCGACGTCTCGACGTGCAGCATGGCCGGGAGTCGGGTCCGAAGCGTCGGATTCGGATGTCGTGCACGTCCATACGTCGGCCCCGGCAGTGTGGGGGTGCGTTCAGGCGGGGGTGAGGTAGCGCAGCGAGTGGTGGGTCGCGAACCCCATCGAGTCGTAGAGCGCCAACGCAGGCTCGTGGTCGACCTCGACGTGCAACCAGACCGTGCGCACGCCCTGCTCGGCACCCCACTCGA
>JAKDNC010000399.1 GCA_030452025.1 Nocardioides sp.
CGCGCTCAAGCACGGGGTACTTCCCGAGGACGCAGTCCAAGCGGCCGATTGGCCGCTCTGGATCGAGCCTCTTGACGAAGCGGAATGGCCGCACCGCGAGCTGCGGCTCGGATTCGACGCCCAAACTCGCCTGCTTGAGACCGTCGTTCTCATCCTCGAAAGCCGGCGACGAGTTGGTCATCCACGCCATGCCAGCCCGCAAGCAGTACTGGGACCTACTGCCGTGAGTCGAGCTCCACATCACCACAAGGCGATCGGTCAGTGGGCACTGACCTTCGGCGTCGATCGGTGTTCTGCTCTCGTTGGGTGGCTGTGTCGTAGGTCCCTGTCATGCTGCTGACATGCACACGACCAACTACGTGAACACGCTGATCACGGTGGCACCCGACACCAAGGCCGTGGCGGCGACGGAGCCACCGACCGGTAAGGGTTCGGTCGCCGAGCTGCAGTTCGAGATGTTGCACGGTCACGACTACGAGTTCACCAGTGACGATGTGGTCTTCGGCGTGTTCGCCGATCGCAAGAACATCGCCGCCGAGGACCTCGGACCGGCCCGTGAGACGTTCTTCTCCAAGGGCCAGGCCTGCCTGCGAACCTCGCCCCTGGCGAAGACCTACGGCTGGGGCGTCCACGCCGACGCGCACAGCCAGGTCGCGCTCGTGCCGATGAGCTCGAGCAGGTACGACTCACTGATGAACGACGACACGACTATCAAGCGTGCAGCGATGAAGTCATCGCGATAGGCGGACCAACACCCGGCTGATCAACCGCCCAGGAATCAGCAACCAACGACGCGTCACGGCGTCGGACGTGCGCGTCGCGCTGCACGGGAGAATCGTGACCGACCAGCGATCGCTGCACGGGAGTCACGCACGGCGCTGCCGGTCCCCGGACACCCAGGGACTCGCTGCCTGAGGTGGACGCGAGATGGCGTGGCCTTGCCAAAATGCGTCCTTCGGGGGCAGTGCAGGTCAGTCAGTCCTGTCACCGTCCACCCGCTGCACCCAGTCGACCAAGACGGACGCGACCTGATGGGGCTGGCCGAGCCAGGGGGCGTGGCCACCGTCGAACACCTTCAGTTCGGCGTGCGGGATCAGCGACTGAACGCGCCGTGCGACGTCAGCACCGCCGACGGGGTCGTGGTCGCCCCCCACCAGCAGAGTCGGGACCTCGACCCCGTGCAGGTCTGCTTCGGTGATGCGTGCCCGGCGACGGAATCCGCTTCGAGTCGCCAGCGCCACCGGGGAGATCAGTGCGCGTACCTCCTCGTGAAGCGCTCGACCTGCCACCGGGTCGTTGCCAACCGCCACCAGGAGATCCACCATCGCGGGGTGGGCGCCGAGGGTCTCACCCTCGCCCATCATCTGCGCGAACTTGCGGACAGACTTGGACGTCTCGCTCTGCCGGGAGATCAGTGAACCGACTCCCGGCGTCCCCATCAGCCGGAAGGGCAGCGGCGCCTGGGTGCCGGGCAGTGACGGGGCGCCGAGCATGGCCAGCCCCGTCACACGCTCGGGTCGCGCGAGAGCGAAGCGCAACGACCACAACCCACCCATGGAGTGGCCGACCAGGATCGCGGACGGTAGCTCCAGGGCATCAAGCAGGCGATCGATCCATCCGACAGCGGTCTCCTTCGAGGTGGCGGCGGGAGCAACCGGGTCGCTCAGACCGAAGCCGGGCCGGTCGACCGCGAGCGCTCGCACGGACTCCAGTTCCTGCAGGACCGGGAGCCAGAACAATCCGGGGCTGCCCGAGCCGTGGATGAAGACCACCGAAGGCCCGGTCCCTGTGGCCATGACGTGCACGGCCGCGCCGTCAGCGGTTGGCACGCTGAAGCCCTCGAGTCCAGCCTCGGCCATGATCCGCCGGTGAACCTGGTGTACCTCATCTGGGTGGGCAGGTCTGCCGACTGACAGTTGTCTCATCTCGACCTCTCAGGATGGCTGGACACACCTCGAGTCTGCGCCAGCGAAATGCCATCAGATAGTCCAGAATTCGTACTGGCCAGCACGGGGCATGTGTGGGAACACTCGTTCATGCACTCCTACCGGCAGTACTGTCCGATCGCTCGCGCCTCCCAGGTCCTTGCCGAACGCTGGACGCCCATCGTGTTGCGCAACCTGCTCGCCGGCGCGGACACGTTCACGGAGTTGGCTCGGGGCGCACCCGGCATGTCCCGCAGCCTGCTCACCTCCAGGCTGCGCGAGCTGGAGCGTGTGGGGGTGGTCGTGATTGATCCGCATCCAACGGGTCGTGGGCGGCGCTACCGGCCGAGCGAGGCCGGATTGGCGCTGCGGCCAGTGCTGGTGGCCATGGGCACGTGGGCAGAGGAGTGGTTCGAGCTGACACCTGAGGACAGCGATCCCGGGTTCCTCCTGCACAACTGGTGCCATCGCTACCTCGCGGTGGACCGACTCCCCGAACGGCGAGTCGTCACCCGCTTCGACTTCACCGACCAGCCACCCAGTCAACGCCGGCTGTGGATGCTCGTCGACACGGACGCGGCCGAAGTGTGCCTGACCGACCCGAAGATGGAGGAGGACCTCGTGGTCACCGCCGAGTCGACGGCGCTCGCGCAGTGGCACATCGGGCAGCTCGAATGGTCACAGGCATTGCGCGCGAAGCGGATCCGCGTGACCGGCCCGGTGGATCTGGCACGCGCGTTGCCCACCTGGAACAAGCGCAGTGTGTGGGCTACCTGATCGTCCACGCCCTGAAGGTCGTGCCCGGGTTTGGTCGACTCGACCACGAAGCGGCCCGTGGTGTGGTCTCGGCATGTCCGGGACGAAATGACGCGGGTCCGGGTGCAACCGCTCGAGTCCCGGAAGCGGAACGGCACGCGGAGCGTGCCACAAGACGAACGCCCACCGCGAAGTGATCGCCCTGGGTTGGTTGGAGGCTCCATCGTTTTGAAACGAGGATGAACTCATGCCGAAGGACACCGCCCCTGGGAAGCCGACTACGCGTCGATACAGCGCTGAAGAGAAGGCCGCTGCCGTGCGGATGGTCAGGACCCTGCGGGCCGAGCTGGGCACCGAGCACGGCACGATCCAGCGTGTCGCAGCCCAGCTTGGCTACGGCATTGAGTCGGTGCGGTCCTGGGTCCGCCTGGCCGACATCGATCAGGGCCACCAACCGGGGCTTAGCACCAGCGATGCGGAGAAGCTGAAGGTCCTCGAGCAGGAGAATCGTGAGCTCAAGCGAGCAAACGAGATGGCGGAATCAACCGGTGAGCGCAACGGTCCTGTGACACTTCGTAGTCACTCGATCAGGGAGCGCTTCAATGGCAGTGATCCTCACGCGCGAGCAGAAGCAGTTGGCGAACTCATCTCCTGGTGGCCGACCGATTCGGCTTCGTCAACACACTCATCGCCGTCGCCGTGCTCAACCTCGAAGGCCGCCGACCACCCCTGCCCACCGACAACCTGCACCACAGATGCGTCAAATGAGCCGCAAGAGTCGCGGTGTCGAACAAGTCCGAACGGATGACGCGAGGACCTCCAGCCGAATCGGTGGGAACAGGCACCTGTTCGTCTGGAGGTCCTCCTGGAATGCGAAAGGTCACCAGCGTCAGCGGGGACCTGCATGTAGGTCGCGCAGCTACCGTTTCCAGATGTAGTACAGGACAGCGATCAAGATGCAGGCCACGATGGCCAACTCGACAATACCGACGAGGCCGCCGAACGCCGTAACGATCACCAGCACCAGCCACGCCAGCAGGACCGCTGCGACAGTTGCGCTTACCTTGGCTGCGACGCTCACGCCGACGTGAACCACAGCCAAGCGCCGTTGCGGTAGGGCGATCTCCTCCCAAGTACGGGTTTCGCTTCGACCACGCTGAGCCGAGCGATGGCGGACCCGTCACCGTTTGGTATCCACCTGCGGGACGCACGCCCATCAGATCGCCCCTCAGCGGTTGTCGCCAGAC
>JAKDNC010000400.1 GCA_030452025.1 Nocardioides sp.
GCTGGCTTCACAGGGCTTCGTGATCACGGCGCTGCGGGGGTCCAGCACGCTCCGCGACCTCAGGACGGCGACCGGTGCGTAGCGCGACCCGGCTGCGGCCAGGGCCGTCTCGCGATCCGTGATCGTCACGCTCACCGTACGGCGCGGGTTCGCATCCGGTCCTGCCCCGAGCACTCTGTCCGCCCGACCCGTCTGCGTGAGCCAGCTCGACAGGGACGTCAGCACCCCTCCGCTCGCGCCCTTGAAGCGAGCATCGGAATCCGTCGCCCACACGGACCACGCCTCCAGGTAGGAGCCGAGCTGCGGATGCCGCTCAGCTGAATCAGGATGCGGGGAGGACACGATGCGCCCCGGGCAGACCGTCGCGAACTCCGTCACCTGATCCGCATTCCCGGAGTCTTCGCCTGAGATGCGGACCGGCCTCATGTACCCCTCGGGCGAGAGCTGCATCGAGAGTCCCGGATCGAGCAAGGTGCATGCCCCGCACCCGCTGCAATTCCCGTCGGCGACCACGCGCGCGATCGCTGCATCGAGCGAGTGCGTCACTTCGATCACCCCTGTCCGACGCGAGTTCCGAACTATCGACACATACGCCCCGCCGCATATGTCGGGAACGCCCTAGCTTATCAGGATATGTCCGATTACTTCATGGGTCCCCGTTGGGCGGAGGATTCTCGCTCCGACATTTGTCGAAGCCTTCGCCCGCCGGGTTCCGGGGGCGCCGACGATATGCAGCGGCGATCGCCGGTCCCGACGGTCGACCCGTCTCGTCCTCGTCAACTCTCGGCGTAGTAGCTGTCGCGTCGGCGGGTCCGTCGTGCGCGGTTCAGCACCGTGCCGAGGATTCGAGCCCCGCCCATCTCCAAGGTCTTCATGCTCTCGGCCAGGGCGGCCCGTCGGGTCTTGGTCGCGTCCACGACGAGCAGCACGCCGTCGGCGATCGGCGCGAGCAGGTTGGCATCCGCGACGCTGAGCGTGGGCGGGGTATCGATGATGACGTAGTCGTATTTCCTCGACACCGCGGCGATCAGCTCCTCCATCCGGTGAGAGGTGAGTATTTCCGCGGGATTCGGAGGGATCTCGCCGGAAGGGAGCACGTCGAGTGTCGTCCCACTCACCGAATGCGTCGCGACGTCAAGGGAGACCTGCTCGAGCAGCACGTTCGTCAGGCCGACGGAGCCATCGATCCCCGCATGGAAGTGGACCCGGGGGCGTCGCAGGTCCGCGTCGATGAGCAGCACCGAGTGACGCAGGCCAGCCAGGGTCATCGCGAGGTTGACGGAGATCGTCGATTTCCCTTCCCCGGGCATTCCCGCGGTCACCAGCAGGACCCGCACCCTCGAGCTGACGTTCGCATAGGTCAGTGCCGACCGGATCCGGTGGAAGTCCTCCGCGGTCCGGCTCAACGGCTCCAGGGCGACCGCGAGAGTACGTGCCTGGAGCAGCGGAGCTTTCGAGACGACACCGAGGACGGGGTCGCCACCGGCCTCGACCAGGATCTCCTCATTGCGGACCCGGGTGTCGAACAGCGCGATGAGCAGCGCGAGCGCGACCCCGACCATGCCTCCGATGACACCGCCGAGGAACGCATCCCGGGTCTTGTCGGGAGAGGACTGATAGCGGGGCGGGACCGCCTCGTCGTAGATCGCGACGGTGACCGACGGGGCGCCGTCTGCGGTCTTCGACCCCTCCTCGTCGAGCACCTCGATGAGATGTTCGGAGGTCGCTGCGGCGAGATCCGCCGCACGCTGTGGGTCCGTCGCCGTCGCCGCGATCTTCATCGTCGAGGTGTCTCGGGGGATCGATACCGTGATCGACCGGGACAGCACGCTCGGCGTCGTCTCCAGATCCAGCTCGTCGATCACCGGCTGGAGGACGAGCGAGCCCTCGACCAGTTGGGCGTACGAGAGCATCTGGCTCTGGGTGTAGCTGGCCCCCTGGTTCAGGTCTGTCGCACTGCTGCCCTGAGCGATGGAGAAATGGAGCGAGCTGGTGGCCGTATACAAGGGCGTCTGGAGGGAGGAATATCCGAGGCTGCCTGCGGCACCGAGCACGCCCCCGATCACGACCACCCACCAGAGCTTGCGCAATGCGTTGAGGAGCATCGGCAAGCCTGCAGACGAGTCAGACATAACACCCCCTAGTACTTCGATCCTATCTGTCGCAGCCCCCTCAGGGACTGAAGCGGGCCAGGTTCCCGCGCTCTCGACCAGCCCGCACGGGTTCGGGGTCGCGTTCCGACCGACCATCCGGTCTGGTGCCGGACGCGATGGCGAGGCCCACGCAGAACCAGAAGAAGGTCCCGTACTGGGTGATCATCGCTACCACGACCAGGCTCGGCAGCTGCCCCACCACTGCGATCGCTGCCGGACTGCGCCCCTGTCGACGACACACCATCAGGACCGCGCAGATGATCGCGGCGACGAGGAGGAGCGTCGGGACGGCGCCGATCTTGAGCATGATCGACAGGAGCGCATTGTCCGTCGACCGCGCGAAATACCCGAGGTACTGGTCACCGGAGACCAGCGACGTCCAGTCCCCTGCGTTGCCGAAGAGATCCACCTGCCGGAGCAGGACCAGAAGGTCCGCGCGATACCCGGCGCTCCCGTCCGCCTCCTCGCCGGCGGCCCCGAGCACGGAGTCCAGCACCGGGACGACCACTGCGACGGCGATGACACCGAGGCCGACGATCCCCGCACGCAGCCGCCGGGACAGACCGGGCAGCAGCAGGACCGACAGGACGACGGTGAGCACCAGCGAGACCAGTCCCGTGCGACTGAATGTCAGCAAGGTGGTGGCCGTGAGCGCGCCGAGCGCGAGCATTGTGGGTGTGGGCCTCCAGCGCGCCGCGATGACGTAGGCCGAGGCCATCGCGAGGGTAGTCCCGAAGGCGATCGAGTGCCCGAACGCTCCTTCGACCCGGAGCACCCCGCCCCGGGGCTGCAGTTCGCTCCAGGTCGAGTAGAGGGGCTCCGGGCCCGGGATCAGCACCCACGGATTGAAGGACGTCGAGAATTCGATGATGCCGAGCAATGCGGCGGCGACCGCGGCACCGGCGATCGTCCGCGTCACCCAGCGCTCGTCGACCCGCGCGATGATGATGCGTCCCCAGATGTACGGGACCACCCATTCGAGCACTGCCGTGACAGTTGCCGACAGAGTCACGCCCTTCACCACGAACAGGGCGCTCAGCACGACGAGGAACGCGGCCATCCATCCGTCGGCGGGGTGCAGCGGGACCTTCGCCCACGAGACGATCAGCAGGACCACGGTCAGCACCGTGATGCCGTACCAGAAGAAGCCGACGCTGACCCCGACCCACACGGGGACGAAGAAGAGCACCATTGCCCAGGCGACGACTGCTCCCCTGGGGAGGGCGCGCAGCACGATCACTGCGATCACCAGGGCCGCGAGCGCGCCGAGGGCGAGCAGCGCGGTCGGTGCGGCAGTGATCATGCTTCGCGATCCTAGCCCCGGAGCGACGCGATGATCTCCTCGATGACGATCCCGACATGCTCTCCTGCATCGTCCGCTCGCGTGGCGGTCAGGCCGACCGCCCCGCTGTCCGGGTCGGACGGGATCTCGTCCGCCGTGACGGTGAGCTGCCAGTCAGCGGGTTCCGTGCCCGCGGTCTCCCACAGCTTGGCCGTGAGCGCCGAGCCGTCGTCCTCGGACGTGGAGACTGCGAGCGTGTATGCCGCGCCGGGCTCGAGCGTCATGTCGTCGAGCTGCTGTTCGGCAACCAGGACATCGCCCCGGTGCGCCATCAGCCAGAGTGTTCCATCCGGGCGCATCGACGCTTCCAGGCGGTACGGCGAGTCACCGCTCCGGCCGAAGATCATCCCGACCTCGGTGCCGTCAGGTTCCGCACCCTCCTCGATACGGAAGGTGAGCTCGGCAGTCGCCACAGCGAGGGAGGGTCC
>JAKDNC010000401.1 GCA_030452025.1 Nocardioides sp.
CGTCGTTCTCGACGATGTGGCCCAGCACCGCTAGCCCGGCCTGGTCGGCGCTGAAGTTGACCGCGCCGCTGCCCGCCGCGTCCCACACCTGCATGCCGCTGTAGGGCGTGGCGCGACGCTCGACGACCCTCGGCCAGACGCCCAGCCCTTGCAGCAGGCGCTGGGACACCGGGGTCAGCGCACTGACTCTGGCCGCGGGGCGCCCGCGCCCCCCCACGGCCTGACCCACCGCCCACGGACTCGTCGAGCGGAACTCGGCCAGCGCCCAGTCGTGGATGTCGGACATTTCTAGATCCAGCGCGCGAGCAGCCGCTCGAGCAGCCGCAGACGCCGTACCACTGCGGGCCGTGCCCCGCAGGCCAGCCATCGACCACTCCATCGCTTCGTGGAAGACCCGCTCGGTGACCGTGGATCGGAACCGGTCGGTCGTCGCGCAGAGCACCAAGCCAGAGACCCGCTCCGGGTGCTGGCGCCAGAGGCGTTGGGCCACGATCGAGCCCATGGAATACCCCGCGGGCACGACGTTCTCCAGGGCGAGCACGCCGATGAGGGCGGCGGCGTCGTCGGCGCAGTCGCGCAGCGAGAACGAGTCGGACGCGATCCCCTGGCCGTGCCATCGCTGGTCGAGTGTGACCACCCGATAGCGGGTCGCGAGCTCAGGAATCGAGGGGTACCAGGTGAGCAGGCCGGTGGTCCCGACCGCGTGGAGCAGGAGGATCGTGGGGGAGTCGGGCCGGGGTCCGGCCGTGTCGGTGACAAAGGTGGCGCCGTCCCGGCCCGGGAGCTCGATCAGGCGTCCCTCCGGGATTGAGACCGACGGCATGTGGACCAGCCTGCGCACCGCCGCGCGCGGTGAGATGAACACCGGACCTCCTGAGGTGAACTAGAACAAGTTACAGTTTACTCATGAAGCGATCCAGTGAGTCGAGCGAGACACGCGCCGCGGTCGAGTCCGTGGTCAAGGACGTCCTCGCCCGCGAGAGCGTGACCTGGACCGACCTTGCCACCGCCGGGTTGCTTTCCCTGCCCGTGCCGGAGTCACTGGGCGGCGAGGGTCTCGGCCTCGACGAGATCGGTGTGGTCATCGAGGCGCTGGGCGGCCGTGCGATCGCGCTGCCGGTCGTCGAGACGCTCGCTGCGGGAGTTCTCACCGTGGCCTCCGCAGCGACCAGCACCCAGCAGGAACGACTGCTCAGCGGTGTGGCCGAGGGCGCTACGATCCTCACCTTGGCGTTGGCCGAGCCCGGCGACGCCCGTGGTGAGCACCCGACCTGCACCCTCGTCCGCGACAGGGAGAGCGCACGGCTGTCCGGCACGAAGATCGCCGTTCGGTACGCCGACCGGGCCGCCGCGCTGCTCGTGGTGGCGGACCTCGACGGATCACCCGCCGTCGCCGTGGTCGACCCGACATCGGCCGGTGTGACTCTGTGGCCCTCACGAACCTCGGCCGGGGCGAGCGAGCACAGCATCCACTTCGACTCCGTCGAGGTCGAGCTCCTCGGGGACGACCCGGCCGTGGCCGCGCGCCGCCTGCGGGAGAACACGGTGGCCGGGCTCTGCCTCAGTGGTGCCGGCCTGGTCGCGGGAGCCCGGGACCTCACCGCCGACCACGTCAAGGAACGCACCCAGTTCGGCCGGGCACTGGCCGAGTTCCAGGCTGTCTCCCAGCAGGTCGCCGACGTCTACGTGGCCTCCCGGATGATCACCCTCGCAGCCCGGAACCTGGCTCGGCGGGTGGCTGCGGGCCTGAACTCGACCGACGACCTCGCCGTGGCGGCGTACTGGTTCGCCGCCGAGGGACCGCCTGCGCTGCACACCTGTCACCACCTCCACGGCGGCATGGGCGTCGACGAGACGTACCCGCTGCACCACTGCTACTCACAGGTGACCGACCTGACGCGGGCGCTGGGCGGAGTCGGGGCCTCGCTCGACCGCGTCCAGGTCGAAGACCCGGCTGCGAAGAACCTCGAGCTCACCACCGACCAGCTCGATCTCAAGGCCGAGCTGCGCGACTACTTCACCCACCTGGTCAGCCACGAGGACCACCTCGACATGTCCAGCGACCGGCACGGGGCGACGTATCAGCGCACCATCAAGCAGATGGGACAGGACGGCTGGATGGGCGTCGGTTGGCCCGAGGAGTACGGCGGCCACGGTTTCGGCGAGGTCGAGCAGACGATCTTCGCCAACGAGGCCCAGCGCGCCGACGTGCACCTGCCGTCGGTGACCCTGCAGACAGTCGGTCCGACGCTGCAGCGCTACGGCAGCGAGCTGCAGAAGAAGAAGTTCCTCGGCGACATCCTGGCCGGTGACGTGCACTTCGCGATCGGCTACTCCGAAGCCGATGCCGGCACCGACCTCGCCTCGCTGCGGACGACGGCGAGACGCGAGGGAGATCACTACGTGGTCAACGGCCAGAAGATGTGGACCACCGGTGGACACCAGGCCGACTACCTGTGGCTCGCCGTGCGCACCGCCCCGGACGCGCCGAAGCACAAGGGCATCTCGATCTTGATCGTGGACACCAAGGATCCCGGCTATTCATGGACGCCGATCATCACTTGCGACGGTGCCCACCACGTCAACGCCACCTATTTCAACGACGTCCGGGTGCCGGTGGACATGCTGGTCGGCGAGGAGAACGCCGGCTGGAAGCTGATCACCACCCAGCTCAACCACGAGCGTGTGATGCTCGGACCCGCCGGCCGGATCGAGGGCCTGCGGGACCGGGTCGCAGCGTGGGCGCAACGCCACGGTGTGGACGACGAGCCGCCGGTCCGCGAGATCCTGGGCGAGGCCACCGCCGCGTTCCGGGTCAACGAGCTCCTCAACTGGGAGGTCGCACGGGCCGCCGAGGAGGGCGATCTCTCCGTCGCCGACGCCTCCGCCTCGAAGGTATTCGCCTCTGACCGGGTGCAGTACGTCGGCCGCCGACTCGCCGAGGTCGTGCACCGGTACGGCGACCCGGCCGACCCGGACACCGACGAGCTGATGTGCTACCTCGATGCCCAGGCCAAGCGGAACCTGGTGCTCACCTTCGGCGGCGGCGTCAACGAGATCCAGAAGGAGCTGATCGCCATGTTCGGTCTCTCCCTGCCGCGGGTGCCGCGATGAGTGAGACGGCCCGGGCCAGGCGCTGCCGTCGATGACCCAGGGCTGGACGATGAAGGGACTCAACCCGTCCAGTGACACCTACGCCCCGCTGCACGCGAGGACAGCGCCATCGAGATCGGCGGGTTGCCGATCAACAACCCCGGCGGCCAGTTCGGCGAGGCCTACATCCACGGGATGAACGGCATCGCCGAGGGCGTGCGACAGGTCCGCGGTATCTCGGTGAACCAGGTGCTCGGTGACGAGGGCAAACGTCCTGATCACCGCCGGGACCGGAGTGCCGACCCGTGGGCTGATCCTGTCCCGCTGACTCAGCCTCGATTCACCGATCGCTCACCTGCTGCGCCGTCGCTCGGTGGCTCGAGGCTCAGAGTGCCTGGCTGACGCTGGACATGTTGAAGTCGGGGATCCGCAGGGATGGCATCGCGGCCCGCGCGAAGTCGTCACTCCACTCCCGGCTGAAGGTCGGGGCAGTCGCCGAGGCATGGCTGAACCGGTGGAGCAGGTCGACCGGGCTCTCGTTGAACCGGAAGTTGGTCGCGACGCCGGCGATCTCGCCGTTCTCGACGACGTAGACGCCGTCGCGGGTCAGACCGGTGAGCAGCAGGTTCTGTGGATCGACCTCGCGGATGTACCACAACGAGGTCACGAGCAGTCCGTGATCGGTGCCCGCGAGCAGGTCGTCGACGTCGCCGGTCGCGCCGTCCACCTCGAGCACGAGGTTGTCGATCTCCGGGGTGACCGGCGCTTCGGTGAGCGTCGCGGAATGCCGGGTCTGCTGCAGCGCGTTCAGGCGTCCATCG
>JAKDNC010000402.1 GCA_030452025.1 Nocardioides sp.
ATTCGCGATTCGGTCCGGCAGCTGTCCGCCCTGCGCACGATCCGCCGGAGCGGGGCGGCCGCCGCGTAGCCCGGGCTGCCGACCTATGCGCTCCGACCCGCGAGGAGGATCTCGATGAACTCGACCGTTCGAGCGCGGGAGGTCGTGTCGACAGCGGCCTTCACCATCCGGGTGCTGGCCGTGACCATCTCCGGCCATGCCGCCTGGATCGCCGCCGGGTCCGTCGATGCGGCCCGCCGTCGGGCGGCGGCCCGCTGACGCGCAGGAAAGTGCCCGCCCACTGACCGGGCCGCACCGGTGGGGCAGGTCCGTCCACCTGCCGAAAGGGTGCCGATTCCCCGCCCAGAGAGGACAATATGCTTCCGTTTCGTGAGGCTTCTGTCGGCCAGCCGATCCTGGTGGCCATCGCCGCGACCGTGGTGCTCGTCGCCGCCCCCGCCCGGTACCAGGGCATCCCGGTGGCCACCACCGGGTGGATCCTGCTGGCCTGGTCGCTGGTGTGGCTGGTCGGCGAGATCATCGCCAACGGCACGGCCCGCGCGCAGTTGAACGGCAACCTCATCTTCCGCGAGGCCAATATGCGCTCCCCCAGCCTGCTCGGTGCCGTCGGGTCGATCCTGCTGCTGGCCGCCCCCGATCAGGTCGGGCAGATCCCTATCGGGACGGTCGGGTGGGTCGTCACCGCCGGCGCGACGGTCTGGCTGGTGGTCGAGGCGGTCGCTAACTGTACTGACCGGGGACGTTGATCAATCGTGAGAAGGGCGGCTGGCCTCCGCAGGCGGTGTGCGGTCGGTGCTGGTTGTACTCGTGGAGCCAGTCGGTGAGGGCATCGCGGCGTTCTTTCTCGCTCGTGTAGCAGCGCGCATATGCCCAGCCGTCGGCCATGGTGCGGTGGAATCGCTCGACCTTGCCGTTGGTCTGTGGGCGGTATGGCCGCGTTCGCTTCGGAGTGATCGATAGAGCCTCGCACGTGTCTCGCCACAGGTGAGAGCGGTACGCACCACCGTTATCGGACAAGATGCGCTCAATAGCGACCCCTCGGTCGGCGAACCACTCGACCGCTCGATGCAGGACTCCGACGGCGGTGACAGCGGATTCGTCGTTGTGAACCTCGGTGTAGGCGACGCGCGAGTGGTCATCGATGATTGTGTGCACGAACGCATACCCGAGCTTGGGGTTGCGCCACTTGTTCTTCGGCTTGCCGGGAGTGACGGCACGATTCCTCGATCCTTGACGTCGCCCGACGTATCGCCAGCCCCCACCGTCGGGGATGTTCCCGAGCTTCTTGACGTCCACGTGCACGAGCGAGCCAGGGTGGTCGTGTTCGTATCGGCGGATCGGCTCGCCGGTGGCACGGTCGACGTAGGAAAGTCGATTCATGCGCGCGGTCGTGAGGATGCGGTGGACCGTGGCCGGGGCGATGCCGAGTCGGGCTGCGAGTTGAACAGGCCCTTCCCTCAGGCGCATTCGTAGGCTCACGCACCGTTTTGTCGTCTTCTTGCTCGTCTTGTTCGGTGAGGACTTCGGACGTGACGACCGGTCTTGCATCGGCTCGCCAGCGAGGTAGCGGTCGACCCACCGCTTCACGGTTGGCCACGACACCTGGAAGCGGGCAGCGACTTCGCTGATCGGCCATCCTTCCTCGACGACGAGGCGGGCGACTCGTAGACGATGACGTGGGGTCAGTGCGGCATTGCGATGACTCAAAGTGCCTCCTGAGATAGATCGGTGGCCGGCCGCGTTTGCGACCGGCCACCGGATGATGGAGTTGGAGTAGAGACTTCTACTTGGAGCCTTGCGCTGCGTGGAAGGTGAGTGCTGGCGCAAGCCAGGACTCGAGCCCAGGTCCCTGGAGGGCGGCCTGTTCAATGCTGATCCAGCCTTCGCCCATGGGGCGGTCTGCACCCATGAGCGCAGGGTGAGCACCAGGACGGGCGAGTAGGTCCTCCGCGTCAGCGGGGTCGATGCGTAGCAGGAGTGTCCCTTCCCGACGAGCGGCGACGACCATCCGGTCCTCGACCATGAACGACACTCCCCCGAACATCGACACCTCACGAGGGTTGCGAGCTCTTAGCGCGTCACGAACTCGCTCGACCAGGTCCTTCTGTGCTGTCATCGTCCACCCTTCTCGATGTACTCGGGGCCGCTGTAGTGAAGGTTCAAGGACGCGATGCGTCCGCCGTCGAAGGTGAAGAACTCCGCGAAGGTCATGGGACCGCCGGGCATGGTCGCCGTGTAGAGCACGGCGGAGCCGTTAGGGCCGTGCACGTCGTGGATGATCTCGATCTGCTTGACCGTCGCAATGAAACCGGCAACCCCGCCCAGGAAGCCATCGGTGGCGTCGGGGAGGTGTCCGGCGAGGGAGCCCGTGAAGTCGAGGTGGTCACCCAGCAGAGGCCGTAGGTCAGCCCCGTCCTGGTAACTGTCGATGCCGGACTCGAGGATCCGGTAATAGTCCTTGAGGGTCTGAGGTGCGGCAGAAGACAGGGTGGCGGGCATGGCTCTCCTTGGTGTGAGAATGGTGCTTGATACTTTCAAGCAGGCACTTGATAAAGTCAAGGGGGTTCAGGTGAAGTCCTACGGACAGCTCTGCTCGATCGCTCGCGCCCTGGATGTCGTCGGTGACCGGTGGACTCTCCTGATCGTGCGTGAGCTGCTGATCGGGGGCGCATTGCGCTTTGGCGAAGTCCAGCGCGGCCTGCCTGGCATCGCGACGAACCTGCTCACCCAGCGTCTGCGGGACCTCGAGACCAACGGTGTCGTCGCCCGCGAGCCCGCCCCAGGAAACCCGGGCACGCCAACGTATCGGCTTACCGAGCGTGGCCGGGCCCTGGACGGAGTGCTGCGCGAGCTTCTGAAGTGGGGTGCACCGACGGTTCCAGACGCGCCGAGTGATGCGATCTTCCAGATGCACTGGCTCAGCCAACCGGCACGCTTCCTCCTCGCGGATCACAGGCCGGACGAGCCACCGATCGTGATCCGGTTCGGCACCTTCGACGACGGCTTCGACCTCACCGCCGCCGACGGGACCATCACGGTGGACCCTTGCCGGCGCGACGTCAGCCCCCTGGCGGGCGTTACAGGCCCCGGGCCGGTACTGGTTGCCCTCCTACAAGGCGCAATGCCTCTGCCCGCCGCTATCGCGCAGGGCGTGGATGTCACCGGCGATGCCGCGGCCCTGACGCGAGTTCTACCAGCGCCGCAAGCGTCGACTAACGTCCCCGGTCAGTACAGCTAACGGCGTCACCCGGGCGCGGAGCCGCAGACGCCAGGACGATGCCCGGCAGGGCCCGCCGATCATCCTGGACTGATCCGTCGCCGTCGCGGAAGGGCCCCGCCCACTGCGCGGGACATGAGCACTCTCGGCCCTGGCATGATCCGCGTCCCGTTGGCGTCGAACACGCCGCCCTACCGCATCGATGAGGTGGGCGATCGTGATTGTTACGTCCGCATCCGACGACCTGGCCCCGACCTCCTGGCCCTGGTGCCTCCCGGGGACTGCCCGCCCGGGTTCCGCACCCAGCTGGTCGCCGAACTGCAGGCGTATGCGGCGAGGCGGATCTCCACCCGCCGCTTCGATGGCGTGCTGCTGGTTCTGCTGTCCGGGGTGCTGCCGCTGCTGCTGCTGGCCACCACTGTGGCCACCGCCGCCGGCTTGTCCCCGTTCCCATCTGGATCGGTGCTGGCCCGCGCGACACCCATCGTGTCACTGGCGCTGCTGCTCGGGTACGTGGTCGTGCTGCTAGCGCCGCGGTTCTCCCTGATCGAGTCCTTCACGACGGTCGCCTACCCTCGCGACCCCGAGGACGCCCTGGCAGACATGCCCGATGCCGGCATCCGCTACCTGTCCGAGGACGACCTGCGCGGAGACGCCGCCATGGAAGCGCTGCGCCACG
>JAKDNC010000403.1 GCA_030452025.1 Nocardioides sp.
TGCCCGACTCAGGGCACGAGTCGGGGCACGAGTCGGGGCACGTCTCCTCCCACACCACCACGATCGATCGCGACCACGGCGATCCCGGTGACCCCGCGGCGTACGACACCTCCCGAGGCCCGAGCCGACTCCGGGCCATCGGCTTCGGTGTCCTCGCGCTGCTGCTGGTCGCCGGACTCGCCTTCGGCCACTGGTGGTTCGCCCCGTTCACGACCGCCGCCACCCGCTACACCGACACCCCCAACGTCATCGGCGACACCCGGGCCGAGGCCACCGACGAGATCGACTCGGCGAACCTCGAGATCGAGGTCGGTGAGGCGGAGTACTCCAACAAGTTCGAAAAGGGCCAAGTCATCCGCACCGAGCCTGCGAGCAGCGAGAAGGTGCTCGATGACGGCAGTGTCACGATCGTGCTGTCCAAGGGCGTGGAAGTCTACCAGATCCCCAAGGTCCGGGGGAAGTCCGAAGACCAGGCGCAGGCGCTGGTCACCGAGCACTTCGAGTATGGCGACACCGTCGAGCGCTACCACCCCTCGATCCCCGAGGGCCAGGCGATCCGCACCGACCCGAAGGCCGGCCAGGTCCGTCCACCGACCCAGACGATCGATCTGATTGTCAGCAAGGGCCCGCGCCCGATCACGCTGACCGACTGGACCGGCAAGGACGCCGGGAAGGCCCAGAAGTGGTTCGACAAGCGAGGTCTCGAGGCGAAGGTCTCCGAGGAGTACGACGACAACGTCCCGAAGGGCAACGTGGTCTCACAGTCGCCGAGCTCGGGTGAGCTCTTCAAGGGCGATGAGGTCGAGCTCGTCGTGTCGCAGGGGCCGGAGCTGATCGAGGTCCCGCGGGTTGTCGGCATGGGCACCGAGTCGGCGACCGACTCCCTCGAAGAGGCCGGGTTCAAGGTGAAGGTCGAGCACCACAGCGGCTACCTCGGCCTCGGCTACGTCTTCAGCACCTCCCCGGGACGTGGCGAGGAGCTACCCAAGGGCAGCACGGTCACCATCTCCATCATCTAGGCCGACTACTCTTCGGGACATGTCTGATGTCTCCCTCCGCAACCCGATCGGCAGCCACGTCACCGTGGGCAAGGGCCTGGCCAGCGGCGCTCTCAGCAGCGCCCGTGAGCTCGGCTGCGAGACCCTGCAGGTCTTCGTCGGCAACCCGCGCGGGTGGAAGCAGTCACCGGGCAATCCCGCCGAGGACGCGAAGTTCCGTGCCTCCTGCGAGGACTCCGGAACCCGTGCGTTCATCCACTCCCCCTATCTGGTCAACCTCGGCTCGCCGACCGGGGCGACGTACGAGAAGTCGGTGGCTACCGTCGCCCACAACCTGCTCCGGGCGGTGGAGATCGGCGCCGAAGGGGTCGTCGTCCACACCGGCTCGTTCGTCACGCCCCCTAGTGACCTGAGTGGCCCGAGTGACCCGAGTGACCGGAGCGACCCCGACGACAGGTACGCCGCCGCGATGCGCCAGGTCCGCGAGGGCTTGCTGCCGTTGCTCGGGACCCTTGAGGACGAGTCTGCGCCGTGGCTCCTCCTCGAGCCGACCGCCGGCCAGGGACGCTCCCTGTGCGCCGGCGTGGAAGACCTCGAGCCCTACCTCGCAGCCCTCGACTTCCATCCGAAGGCCGGGATCTGCCTCGACACATGCCACGTCTTCGCGGCCGGTGAACCCCTCGACGAGAAGGGTGGCGCCGGCCGGGCGGTCGACCGGATCGCGAAGATCGGGGGCCCCGACCGACTGCGCCTGATCCACGCCAACGACTCCATGGACGTGCGCGGCGCCTTCAAGGACCGCCATCAGAACATTGGCGCCGGTTACATCGGCGAGGACGCCTTCACCGAGCTCTTCGCCCACCCCGGCACGGACGGCGTCCCCTTTGTCCTCGAGACCCCCGGTTCACGTGACGTCGGCAACGCGGACGTCGCGCTGCTCAAGGAGCTCCGCAGCCGCGCCGAGGACTGACCGGATCCTGAACTTCACCGGGCAGAGGCGCTGCCGACGACTACTCTCGTTGCATGGTCGTCGTCATGTCTCCCGACGCCACCGACGAAGACATCGCGCAGGTCGTGTCGCGGGTCGAGGGCGTCGGTGGCGAAGCCTTCGTGAGCAAGGGCGTCCGGCGCACGATCATCGGTCTGGTCGGCGACATCGAGTCGTTCCACCACCTCAACCTCCGCACCCTGCGCGGCGTCGCGGACGTGCACCGGATCTCCGACCCCTACAAGCTGATCAGTCGTCAGCACCACACGGATCGGTCCACGGTCTGGGTTGGTCCGCAGGGCAAGCAGGTCCCGATCGGCCCCGGAGGGTTCACCTTCCTCGCCGGCCCCTGCGCCGTCGAGAGCGCGGAACAGACCCTCGAGGCAGCCCGGATGGCGGCTTCGGCCGGTGCCACGATCATCCGTGGCGGCGCCTACAAGCCGCGCACCTCGCCGTACGCCTTCCAGGGCCTGGGGCTCCCCGGGTTGGAGATCCTCGCCGACGTCCGGGCTGCCACCGGCCTGCCGGTGGTCACCGAAGTGGTGGATGTCCGCGATGTCGACGTCGTCGCCGAGCACGTCGACATGCTCCAGATCGGCACGCGCAACGCCGCCAACTTCGGTCTGCTGCAGGCTGTCGGCGAGTCCGGGAAGCCGGTCCTGCTCAAGCGCGGGATGAGCGCGACCATCGAGGAGTGGCTGATGGCAGCCGAGTACATCGCCCAGCGCGGCAACCTCGACATCGTGCTGTGTGAGCGCGGAATCCGAACCTTCGAGCCGTCCATGCGCAACACGCTTGACATCGCCGCGGTTCCGGTCGTGCAGGCCTCCAGCCACCTCCCGGTGATCATCGACCCCTCGCACGCCAGCGGACGCAAGGACCTGGTCGTGCCCTTGTCCCGCGCCAGCATCGCCGTCGGCGCTGACGGGATCATCGTCGATGTCCATGCCAAGCCGGAGGCGGCGCTGTGCGACGGTCCGCAGGCGCTCCTGGGCACCGAGCTGCGAGAGCTTGCCCAGGCGGTACGCCGTCTGCCGGCTGCGGTCGGCCGGACCACCACGACTGCCCCGGGGCAGGGGTGAACCGAACCGCACATTTCGTCCCTTCCGGGGCGTCGCCTAGCATGTGGCTCGCGTGAAGTCGCGAGGAGATGCATGAGTTTCTGCAACAACTGCGGTGCGGAGCTGGGCTTGGGGAGGTTCTGCACCAACTGCGGCACCCCTGTTGCTGCCCCGATTGCTCCGACCGGACCGACCGGGCCGACCAGCAACTTCGCAGGCGACCCCCGGCGCAGTTCCGTCGACGGGGCCATTGACCCCTCGGGCCCTGCTGATGACCCCGCCAACGCCCCTGCCAATGATCCTGCCAATGATCCTGGGGCAACCGCCGTGCGTCCGGCTGTGCCCCCAGCAGATCCAGCCGAGGAGAGCCCCGCGGAGCGCACCCAGCTCCGAATGCCGGCGGTGCAGCCCGAAGCCTCTCCCAGCACCCGCTACCCGCTCTTCGCTGACGAGTTGCCCACCCGCTCACCAGACGTTTCGGCGCAGCACACCCCCGGGAGCGAGCAGGGCCAGGACATTGCGATGTGGGTGCCGCCGGCGCCGACGACTTCGGCTCCCCCGAGCACGGCGGCTTCGGTTGCGGCGGACCCCGGGACACACCGCGACCGCGCCCACTCTGGCAAGGCAGGCTGGGTCGTGGCCGTCGTGCTGCTGCTGGTCCTGTGCACCGTCGGCGTGGCCTGGCTGGTCAACCGCGACGGCAGCGAGGACGTCGCCGGTCGCGACGCCGCCAACAGCTCCCGAACCGAGGACGACCCGGGCAGCGACGCGAGCCGCGCGCCCGAGGACGGCAACGACGAGGACTCGGACCCGAAGACACCGAAGCCTGCCGACGATCCCCCGGT
>JAKDNC010000404.1 GCA_030452025.1 Nocardioides sp.
CCCGGCGCGCGAGAGGACCTCGAGGATCCCTACGGGCGCGGGGATGGCGTCTACCGTCGTGTCGCCGCTGACCTGACCGACCTGATCGGGTCGCTGAACGGTCTACTGGCAGCCGAGGCCGCGGACCCGGTCTCGCCGCGCCCCCGGCCGGGGGATCGGCGTTCAGAGCTGCCTGGTGGTCTCGGTTTCTGGCAGCTTCTCCTCCGGCGGTTCCGCCGCTCGCACCTGCCCCTTCGTGCTCGCAGGGGTCTGGCCCGGGGCGCGGTCGGACGCAGGCAAAGCCGACTGCGTCGGCGGACGTGACGCCGTGCGGCGACCTCTCCACTTCTTCGCGGAGGCGTCGCCGTAGTTGTAGGAGTTTCGCGCGTCTCTCGTGTCAACGCCGTTGAACACGGTGCCCGCGACTGTGCCTCCCGCCAGGCGGATCCGTTCAGTCGCGTCGACGAGCCGACGTGTCCGGGTCACGGCATGTCGTACGACGACCATCACCAGGTCGGCCGATGGCATCAGTTCGCGGGTGTCTGCCACACGGCTGACCGGGGCGCTGTCGATTATCACGAGATCCGCACGGGCCCGAAGGTCGCTCAGCGCGTCCCGGGCCCCGTCCGACGCCAGAAGCTCAGCGGGGTTCGGCGGGATGCTGCCGCCCGACAGAAGCTGCAGGTTCTGCGGCCCTACGCTGACCAGGTATGAGTCCAGATCAGAACCCTCGCTCAGCATGTCGGTCATTCCTGGCGGGCTGCCGAGCCCGAAGTACTGTGCGATTGTCGGTCGGCGCAGGTCAGCGTCGACCAAGATGACTCGCAGTCCGAACCGAGCCGCGGTAACTGCGAGATTGCAGGCCACCGTGGTCTTGCCCTCCCCAGGTTCCGCAGAGGTCACAAGCAGAGTGCGATGTTGGTCTTCGCGGCCAGCGCCGTTCTTCCGCGAGGCAGCCAGCAAGAAGCGCACGCTGGAGCTGAGCGAGCGGTAGGCCTCACTGGCTGGCGCCTGCGGGTCCATCAGGGTGACGAGGCGGTCGCGACGCGAGCCTCCCCAGTGCGGTATATGACCCAGCACGGGCTTTGGCAGCACCGTACGCAGTCGAGACTCGTCGCGGATGGCGTCATCGAAGTGATCGCGAACGAACGCGAGACCGAGCCCCAGCAACACACCGAACGCTCCACCGACCAAGAGCAGGCGGGACCCGGTCGGTGCGGCTGGTGGGGTTGCCTGCTTCAGCACCTGGCCGCTGTTCGGGTCGCCGCTCGCCAGCGCGCTGGCCTCGGAGAGTTGCCCGAGCAGGCCCGTCAGCTGCACGGTGAGCGCCTGCTCCTGCGACTCCAGCGTCGTATTGCTCAGGTTCAGGGTTTTCGTCTTCCGTGCCTGGACCTCCTGCAGCTGCTTCCGGACGTCGGCGTAGCGAGACTGCAGCGACTCCAGCTTCGACTTGGATTGCTGCGACTCGGCCAGCTCTCGCGCGGAGAGGTAGGCGACAGCAAACCCGTTGGCCAGGTCGGCTGCGTCCTCCGCGGTGCCGCTGGTCGCGGTGATCGTGAGCACTCGGGTGTCTTCGATGGGCGCGACTTCCACGGAGTCGAGCAGGGTCTGACTGTCCGTCGAAATCCCGAGATCTGATCGAACCTGAGCGGCCACGGGCTCCGAGGTGATGACCTCTACCTGGGTGGCGATCTCCTCCGAAGTCAACACCTCGGATTGCCGGCTGCCCGGGTCGCCGGACGGGGCGATCAGGACCTCTGCGGACGCGCTGTAGGTCGGCTCCTGGGTCTGCGAGAGGGCATACGCCGCGCCGATGCCGAGGAGGACGCATAGGACGACCACGCGCCAGCGCCGCCGCACCACCCCGACTTGGTCGCGGAGGTTGATGACATCAGAATCCACCGCTCGGTCCCCTTTGCTGGCTCTAGCCTCGACTCAAGGTTAGACCGCGCCAGACGAGTTGGGGGTCGAATTGGTGGATTCCTGATCACGTGCTGTTGCGACCCGGCGCATCGCTGGATAGACACGCGAGTTCCAGCCTCCTCCGCCCACGGCAAGCACCGTGGTGCGCAGGAACATCTCCAGCAGGTAGAGAGACGCGGTCAGTGGCCGCGCCGGCGCAGGGACGTCATGTGTGCCCAGGCCGGCCGCGGCGCGGTCCAGCGCCGAGACGGCCTTCTCGAGTCCGCCATCGGCCAGGCCACGCTGGTAGTGCCAGTGCAACGCGTCAAAACCGACCGGCGTGTCAGAGTGGCTGTGCTCCCAGTCCCACGCCGCCAGCCGAGGTCCCGCTTTGCCGAGATTATGGGGCACCCAGTCCCCGTGCCAGCGGCCAAAGCAGAGGGGGACGGTCACCTGCTCCAAGCGCCGCAACCAGTCACCCAGCTCGCGCGAGACCGCCGGCGCCTCGGTTGACGTTGCCGTCAGGGTCTCGCGCAGTCGGGTGGCATAGGGCGAGCCCGCCAACGGACGTCGCGACACCGGTGCCGACCTGGTCACGGCAAGAGGCGCCTCGGGTGCCGCGAGCGGATCACTGAGCGAGTGGCGCAGACCCGTCGGGAGCGGAGCGATGACTGAGTACTCCCGCTCACCGAAGCTCCCGTGGCACAGGGGATCTGGCACGATAATGCCCCTGATGGAGTTGCGGACCTCGGTCAGCGCCTCGAACTCAGAGCGAACCAACTTCTTGGTGCCCTCCGACCATCCGAGCTTGGCGAATCCTCGAGCGCGTCCGTGGTCATCGTACAACTCCAGCATCGGTTTGGAGTTCGGCTGGACGCGCCGCACCGCCAGGCAGGCGAAAAGTCGTGGGTCGTCCAGTTCGGCCGCCAGACGGTCGAGGACCAGCCAGTCGCCATACTCGGTGGTCGGTACTCGTGAGTCGATGCTCACGACGATGCGATGCCGAAAGAGCTGAGCGGTGGTGCGAGTGCGAAACAGGGCAGATAGGGCCGCTTCCCCTGCGCGGCGAACGGGTGCTCGCATCGAGTTGTAGGTCCAGAGACTGGCGGTCGCCGCCCGGGGTGACCCCAGGGGGACGAGATAGCGGGCTCGGCGCAGGTCAGGGACGACGGCGTACTGCTCCACCATGTGATGCCCTGGTGGAGGTGGCCCGGCGGTCACCGAAACTGGGGAGTCCGGGCTTGGCGTCCAGACCCTCTCCACCAAGGCATCGAGCTTGCCGGTGGGGAACTGTTGATCTGGTGCCGGCATCGTGACTCCTGGGTGTGGCGCGTGGGCGGGGCGTCCGGTATTGGCGGCCACCGCATGATCAGGACCAGGGGTCCGATTGTACGAAGACGCCGCCGTGCGCGTGGCCGATCGCGCGGACTCGAGCGCAGACGGGGCGGGCCAGTGGGTGGCGCTCGACGATTCCGGCAAACCCCGGTCGGGGGCCTCCCAGCTGTGACAGACTCACGCTTGGTGCGGATCCCAGTGCTGAAGGGAAGCGGAGTCGTGACATCTCAAGGACGCATGTCGACATCTGTCCCCGACTTCGTAGTTGCGGGAGCGGGCAGAAGTGGAACGACAGCCGTCGTGGAGGCCTTGCGCGTGCACCCGCAGGCATTCGTGACTGAGCCCAAGGAGCCTCACTACTTTGCGCTCCACGGCACCCGGCCGGAGTTCGCCGGCCCCGGTGATGCCCACACGATCAACCGTGTCGCGGTGACGGATCGAAAGGCCTTTCTCGACCTCTTCCCGCGTGATCGGGGGGAGTTCCGGGCCCTAGGAGACGGGTCTGTGTCCACGTTGTACTACTACCAGCGAGCCCTTCCCGAGATCCTGACGATGAACCCCGGTATGCGGTTCGTCATTCTGCTTCGCGACCCCGTTGCGCGCGCCTACTCCAGCTTCCAGTATATTCGGGCGCGTGTCTTCGATCCCGCCGAAGCATTACTCGAGGC
>JAKDNC010000015.1 GCA_030452025.1 Nocardioides sp.
ACTACGACATCCGAAGCGAGCGCGTGTCCGCTGCGGTGGGCCTGACCCCGGGCATCGAGAGTCCCACGGTCTCGCCGTTGCATCGGGAGGGCTGGGTCGCGGTGCGGGCGATGGTCCCCCAGGTCGGCAGCCAGCGCCTGATGGACCAGCTCTACGACATCGGCGCCCGAGGGATCCTGCTCACGGAGATCAATGCCTGCCGACTCTGACCTCACGCTTCCGCACACGTGGCGCCCGATGGGCGTGCGCATGGCGGGAATCGTCGGCTGTGCGTTCCTGTTCGTGGTGTGTGCCGCGGCATGGATCGCATTCCCACCCCACATCCGTGACCTGTTCACGCTCTACGAGCGCGCGACCATGATCTTCCTGGGACTGCTGGTCCTGGCCTGCTTCCACGCACTGGTCCGCTGCCGGGCGACCGCGACGGAGCAGAAGCTGGTGGTGGTCAACGGCTACAAGAAGCGAGAGTTTGCGTGGGCAGAGGTCGTGGCCGTCACCATGCCTCGGGGTGCTCCTTGGGCGGTGATCGACCTGTCCGACGGCGAGATCTGCAAGGTGATGGCGATCCAGGGTTCGGACGGCACGCGTGCCCGCAAGGCCATCACCGAGCTCCGGACTCTCATCCCCTGAGCGGTCTCAGAGGACGTGGATGCCCCAGGAGACGGCCAGCTCGCCACCCTCGGGATCGAGCGTGACCAGATCCTCCCCGGTCCGGAAGGCGTTGGCCTGCGCGGTCATCGGTTCGACCGCCAGCGACTTGCGTGCACTCGCCGGCACGTCGTCGGCCGAGTAGAGCTGCAGCCACGCGATGTTTTCGTCTCCCCACAGCGCCACACCATGCTTCCGGCCCCGGAGTACGACGCTCGCGCGACCGTCCCCGTCCCGGTCGAGGTCAGTGAACGCGTCGTCGAAGACCGTCGTACGGATCGGGCGCGCGACCCGGAAGTCGTAGTCGGTCCCGTCCACCTCCTCGTCGCCGACGGGCAACCGACGGTCCGGCGAGACCAGCGACCGTCGTGAGGCGGGAAGCATCAGCTCCCACTCATCGACTGGCGTGTGGTCGACCACCAGGTAGGGGTGCGCGCCGCAGGCGTAGGGCGCGGGGGAGTCACTCAGGTTCGTGGCGGTCTGGGTGACGGTCAGCCCGTCGGCCGAGAGGTCGTAGAGCAGGTGCAGGTCCAGGGTCCAGGGGTAGCCGGACTGGGCCATGATCCGCAGCACCAGCGACACCGAGTTCGCGGTCTGCTCCTCGAAGGTCCACGCCGCCCACCGGGCCAAGCCGTGCGAGGCGTTGTTGCGCGCGGGCTCGGTGAGTGCGAGCTGGAGGTCGCGGCCACCGAAGGTGTACTGCCCGTCCTCGATCCGGTTCGGCCACGGCATCAGGATCTGACCACGTCCCCCGGAGGCCATCTCGTCCTCCTCGAACCCGTCGATCAGCGCAACGCCGTCGTAGGAGAGGTGCCGCAACGCCGCACCGCTCTCGGTGACCACCGCGCGATAGCCACCGGCGCTGATCTCGAACTGTTCTCCCGAAGGCATCACCATGCCCGCCACCCTAGGGCTTGGGAGGTCCCGGGGTGGAGTGCGAGGCCGACTCCGAGGGCGATGGGGACCTCACATCCCCTCTCGGTGCGTGGCGTAGGTCGGCACCCAACCCGAGGCACGTAGGCGTGCGTTGGACAGCCGCTTCCCGTGAGCTCGTGAGAGGTCACCAGGCGGTGGGGCGGGCACTCCGAGCTGCGCTGCCAGATGACCTGCGACGTCACCCATCAAGGCGGGTTCGTCGTCCGAGCCGATGTAGAGCGACTGTGGGCTTCCCACCTGGGTGAGCAGGTGCACCACGGCGGCCGCGGCGTCGTCGCGATGGATGCGGTTGGTCCAGCGGTCCGGATCGCCCACTTGTCCGGAGCGTACCTTTTCGACCAGGCGTGCCGACCTGCCGCCGTAGAGGCCGGAGCAACGCAACACGGTGGCCCGGCGGATGCGCGAGGCGAACAGTTCCTCGGCTTCGAGCAACATCCGACCGGGGCCATCGGTGGGACGCGCGCGTTGCCCTTCGTCGATGAGCACGCCATCCGGCACGTCGCCATAGACGGCTGTGGAGGAGACCAGCACGGCCCGATCCGGTGCCTGCCCTGCCGAGTCGAGTGCGTCGAGGGCACGCCCCATGCCGTGGACGTAGGTCGCTCGGTAGGCGTCCTCGGTCCGGGGCCGGGCAGTCAGGGCAACGACGAGGTAGCGGAGATCGAGCGGGGGAAGCTGCGGCGCCGCCTTGGTGAGGTCGGCGGACAGACCGCGCAACGGAGCGGGCACACGGTCGGCGTTTCGACGCACTCCGAGAACCGTGTGTCCCTGCTCGGTGAGCCGGACACCGATGCGTGAGCCGAGGTCGCCGCAGCCGATCAGGAGTACGTCTGGATTCACATCATGAGCCTACGGCGGAGACCTCGAAGTGGTGGGCGCAGGTCAGCAGGGATCAGCGACTCTCAAGGGATTCCTGGATCTTGGCGATCGCGAAGCCCCACCCGTCGCCGAGCGTGACCTTCGGAGGGATCGCGATCTCGTCGGGGTTGGTGACCACGTCGAGCAGAACTGGCCCGGACTGCTGAAGGGCCCAGACGACGGCCTCGTCAAGGTCCCCGACGTCCTCGACCCGGCGTCCGGTGAGACCCATGGCCGTGGCGACGACGGCCAGGTCCGGGTTGTCCAGCACCGTGCCGAACTCCGGCAGGCCGCCCTGCTCCTGTTCGAGCTTGACCATTCCGAGTCGACCGTTGTCGAAGACGATGAGCACGACCGGCAGCCCGTGGGTGACCGCCGTCCGCATGTCACCAAGGAGCATCATCAGGCCGCCGTCGCCGCAGAAGGCCACCACCTTGCGTCGACGGTCGAGCGCCTGGGCGCCCATGGCTTGGGGGAGTGCATTGGCCATCGATCCCAGGTTGTAGGAGCCGAGCAGCCGACGCGTGCCGGACATGGTGACGAACCTTGCGAGCCATGCGGTGGACATGCCCGTGTCGGAGGTGAAGATTGCGTCGGCGGGGGCGTGGCGATCGACTGCCACGGCCAACGCCTCGGGTCGAATTCTCCCGTCAGGGTTGTCGAAGACTCCCCGAACCCGTCCGATCAGGCCGTGCGGCTTCTCCGGCTCGGCCACGGTCGCCTGTCGTTCGCACCAGGAATGGTAGGCATCGAGCGCCGTGTCGAGGTGATCGCTGTCGGTGCGTGCCGTCAGTTGGGGGAGCAGGTCGCGCAAGGTGGCCACCGCGTCTCCGACCAGCGCGTGGTCCACAGACACCCGTCGCCCGATTCGAGCCTGGTCGTGATCGAGCTGAATCACCGTCTTGCCCTCCGGATACCACTCTCGGTAGGGAAAATCGGTGCCGATCAGGAACAGTACGTCGCACTTGTCCATGGCCACCGCGGCCGCGGGGTTGCCGATCAACCCGGACTGACCCACCTGGTTGGGGTTGTCGCCCTCCAGGCCGTCCTTGGCCTTGAGCGTGAGCACCATCGGTGATTGCAGGCGCTCGGCGAGCGCCAGGACCTCGTCCCGGGCTTCACGAGCACCGCAGCCGACGAGCAGCGTGCAGGCGGTCGACCCGCGGAGTGCGGCAACGGCCGGAGCCAGCTGCTCGGGAGCTGCTGCCGCGCCCCGTGGTGGCGGCGAGAAACCTGGCACGGCGACCCCGTCCGCAGCCTGGCTCCCGACGTCGCCCGGGAGCGTGAGGACTGCGACACCGGACCGGGCATAGGCAGTGTTGACTGCTTCCTCGAGTAGGTGTGGCAGCTGGGCTGCGCTTGTCAGCGTGTGTGCGAAGACCGAGACGTCGGCGAAGAGGCGGTCGTTGTCAACTTCTTGAAAGTAGTCGGTCCCCATCTCCGCGGTCGGCACCTGTCCGCAGAGTGCCAACACCGGGGCACCTGACTTCTTTGCGTCATAGAGACCGTTGAGCAGATGGATCGATCCCGGACCGACGGTCCCCATGCAGACCCCGATGGTTCCGGTGAGCTGCGCTTGGGCGCCAGCGGCGAATGAAGCCACTTCCTCGTGTCGGACCGAGATCCACTCGATGCGCTCCTCGCGCCGGATCGCATCGGTGATCGGGTTGAGAGCATCGCCCACCACCCCCCACACCTGCGCGACGCCATGATCGGCGAGAGACCTGACGACGACCTCGGCAATGGTGCTCAACTGCTTCCTCACTTCGCTCTGGGATGAAACGTGTCGGGGGTGGCTGCGGCCCAGTCCGCGGCCCAGGGCGGCGGTGGCTCCGCAAGCAGCTCGCCCGGGGCCAGCCAGTCGTAGAGCTCGGCGTAGGTGGCGCTGGTCGTGGTGGAGACGTTGTGCCGCAGTTGCTCCGTGCGGAGCTCTGCGGGGGAGCCGGCCCCCATCGCCGCCATGAGCTTCACAGCTTCGGCCACCGTGCTGCTGTGGTAGTTGCGGACCCGGACGCTCTTGTCCCCGACGTCCAGTGCCCGGGCCCGGCGGGGATTCTGGGTGGCCACCCCGACGGGGCACTTACCCGTGTGGCAGAGCTGGGCCTGGATACAACCCGTGGCCATCATCATGGCCCGGGCTGCGTTGGTGTAGTCGGCGCCCTGGATGCAGCGCTTGACGATGTCGCTCCCCGTGGCCACCTTGCCTGCCGCTCCGACCCGCACCAAGTCCCTCAGCCCTGCGCCGACCAGTGCGTTGTGGACCGTCATGAGGCCATAGGTCAACGGCATCCCGACATGGTCCTCGAACTCCAGCGGCGCGGCACCGGTACCGCCCTCGGAGCCGTCTACGAGGATGAAGTCCGGTGCAGTCCCGACGACGCGGATCGCCTTGCAGATTGCCAGCACCTCGACGCGGGATCCGACGCACAGCTTGAAGCCGGTGGGCTTGCCGCCCGACAGCTCGCGCATCGTGGCGATGAACTCGATCAGCTCCACCGGTGTGGAGAAGACCTTGTGGCTGGGTGGGCTGACGCACTTCTCGCCCTGCGGGACGCCACGGACCTCGGCGATCTCAGCGGTCACCTTCGCTGCGGGCAGCACGCCCCCGATCCCCGGTTTCGCGCCCTGGCTCAACTTCAGGGAGACGGCCCTGACCGACTCGTGGGCGGACTTTTCGGCGAACTGGTCGGGGTCGAATCCGCCCTCGCTGGTCCGACAACTGAAGTATCCGGTCCCGACCTCCCAGACCAGGTCGCCACCGTGCTCGAGGTGGTAGTCCGAGAGTCCGCCCTCGCCGGTGTCGTGTGCGAATCCACCCATCGCTGCGCCCTTGTTCAACGCCCTGATCGCGTTTGCGGACAGCGCGCCGAAGCTCATCGCCGAGACATTGAGCAGGGACATCGAGTAGGGGCGCGAGCAGTCGGGACCGCCCACCAGAACCCGGGGTGTCCTGGCCGGTTCCGGGACCGGGGCAATCGAATGAACGAGGTACTCGTAGCCGGCCTGCTTCACCTCCCGCTCGGTGCCGAACGGCTGCTCCTGCATCGTCGCCTTCGCCCGCTCGTAGATGATGGATCGGGTGTCCCGGTCGTAGGGGCGACCGTCCCAGTTCCGCTCGATGAAGTATTGCTGGAGTTCCGGGCGGATCTCTTCGAGTGCATATCTCAGGTGGCCCACTACGGGGTAGTTGCGCAGCACCGCGTGCTTGCGCTGCCAGAGGTCGTGGGCAGCGAGGCCGGTGAGCCCCACTCCGATTAGTCCGAGTGCCTTGCCGAGAGCCATGAATGGGTCTCCTCTCCGGTTTCGACGTTAGCCCCACTTGCGGAATCGGTCCACGGATACTGCGGGCCGAGTCACCGACAGCGCACCAACAGGCCTGTCACCAGCTCGTCACAGCGCTCGAGGAGCTCGTTCACCTTCAGCGCGGGCTGCCTGGCCTCCGTCGCTCCCGTTGCCTCCACGCCGGCCAGGTTGGCGAGGACATTGATCGCTGAGATCTGGGCACCCGTCCGGGCCGCGAGCAGCGCGGCGGCGAGGTCGGGCGCCGTACGTCGTCGTACTGCAGGCACCAGCCCCACGCCGAGCTCGATCAGCTCATCGCACATGTCGAGCAACTGGGCCTGGGGACGAGACGCGACCACGAGTGCAGCGGACCGATCCGGCGGCGAGGCTGTTGCCACGCCCGAGTAGGCGACCTCGTCGTCGTACATCAACCTCAGCGCCCTGGTCCGCAGGGATGACGCGCGCTCAACGATTCTGGTCGCCTGCACAGCATGATCCTCCTGGTCTGCGCAGAACCGGCCCACCATCGTGATCAGCGCCGCGGACTGGGCGGTGTGCAGACCCGCGGACGCGCCCCCCGCGGGGGCCGTCGACCGGCCCGCCAGTCGGTCCAGGTAGGCAGAGAGCGTCTCCTCCGGCGGCTCCTGTTCCATCATGACTCCTTTGGGGCTAATTTGGCGGACACATCGTTTGACCGGAGGCCCCATGTTGTCCGACATCGAAATCGCCAACGTGGCAAAGCTCAAGCCGATCTCCGAGATCGCCCTCGAGACCTTGGGGATCGGGGAGGAACACCTCGTGCCGTACGGCCACCACAAGGCCAAGGTAGACCTGAACTTCCTCGCCAGTCTCGCCGATCGCCCACGTGGGCGGCTGATCCTGATGACTGCGATCTCGCCCACCCCGGCAGGCGAGGGCAAGACCACGACGACCGTCGGCCTGACCGACGCGCTGCACGGCATGGGCCATCGGACGGTTGCCTGTCTGCGTGAGCCCTCCATGGGGCCCGTCTTCGGGATGAAGGGCGGAGCCGCGGGCGGCGGTCATGCCCAGGTCGTACCCATGACTGACATCAACCTGCACTTCACCGGAGACTTCGCGGCCCTGGCCGCAGCCAACAACCTGCTGGCTGCGCTCATCGACAACCACATCCACCACGGCAACGAGCTCGGCATCGACGCCCGCGGCGTGAGCTGGAAGCGCGTCGTGGACCTCAACGACCGTGCTCTGCGTGACGTGGTCGTGGGCCTCGGGGGAGTGCCAAACGGATATCCTCGACAAGACGGCTTCGACATCGTGGTCGCCTCCGAGTTGATGGCGATCTTCTGCCTGACCGAGTCCTGGGGCGACCTGAAGCGTCGGATCGGGGACATCGTGATCGGCTACACGCGGGCGAAGAAGCCGGTCACTGCCCGTGACCTGGAGGCCCATGGCGCGATGACCGTTGTCCTCCGCGACGCGTTGGCGCCGAACCTGGTGCAGACCCTTGAGCATGCGCCGGCGTTCGTGCACGGTGGACCTTTCGCCAACATCGCCCACGGGTGCAACTCGGTGATCGCCACCCGGGCGGGTCTGCGGCTCGCTGACTACGTGGTGACCGAGGCGGGTTTCGGCGCCGACCTGGGTGCCGAGAAGTTCGTCGACATCAAGTGCCGCAAATCCGGACTGCGACCGGACGCCGCCGTGGTCGTGGCGACCGTTCGTGCGCTGAAGTACCACGGCGGCGTCGACGCGGCCGATCTGCTGGAAGAGGACCTCGGCTCGCTCGAGGCAGGTATGGCGAATCTGAGGCGCCACCTGCGGAACCTCCGTGAGGTCTACGGAATTCCGGCAGTCGTGGCGATCAATCGCTTCCCCACCGACACCGACGCCGAGGTGGCCCGGCTGGTCGAGTTGTGCGCCGCCGAGGACGTGCGGGCGTTTCCGGCCACCCACTTCTCCCACGGTGGGCGCGGGGCCCGCGAGCTCGCCGACGGAGTGCTGGAGTTGTTGGCCGCCCCCTCGCAGCAGACGTTCTCCTTCACCTATCCCGATGACCAAGCGCTCTGCGCCAAGGTCGAGACCATCGCGAGCCGCCTCTATGGCGCGGCTGGAGTCACGTGGGACCCGAAGGCGCGGCGGCTGCTCGAGCGGTTCGAACAGGACGGGTACGGCGATCTCCCGGTCTGCATCGCGAAGACGCAGTACTCCTTCTCGACCGACCCCGGGCTGCGCGGTGCCCCATCGGGCCACACCCTGCACGTGCGCGAGGTGCGGCTCTCCGCCGGCGCAGGCTTCGTCGTCGTCGTGTGCGGTGATGTGATGACGATGCCGGGGCTTCCACGCGTGCCCTCGGCCGGACGGATCGACATCAGCGACGACGGAGTGATCACCGGGCTCTCCTGAGCCCGGGGAGTCGGCACGCCGCTGACTGCATGGCCTAGGTTGGCTGCATGGCTGACATGCACTTTGCACCGCTGGGAGACAGCGGCCTGATGGTCTCCGTGGTCGGGGTCGGCTGCAACGCCTTCGGCTCCCGGATCGACGCGGAGCAGACCCAGGCTGTCGTCGATGCGGCGCTCGACCACGGGATCACGCTCTTCGACACCGCGGACTCCTACGGAGACGGTGCCAGCGAGGAGCTCCTGGGTCGTGCACTCGGGTCGCGCCGTGAAGACGTCATCGTGGCGACCAAGTTCGGCATGGGCGACCATCACGACGAGCACTGGGGCGCACACGGCAGCCGCCGCTATGTGCGCCGTGCGGTCGAGGCGAGCCTGCGTCGACTCGGAACGGACCACATCGACCTTTACCAGCTGCACCGGCCCGACCCGATCACGCCAATCGAGGAGACCCTCCAGGCGATGTCCGACCTGGTCACCGAGGGCAAAGTCGGTTACCTCGGCTGCTCCAACCTGAGCGCCTGGCAGGTCACCGACGCCAACTGGGTCTCCAGCTCCAGCGGCACCGAGCGGTTCGTCTCGGCCCAGAACGAGTACTCCCTCTACAACCGGGCGGCAGAGCAGGAGCTGGTCCCCGCCTGCGAGGCCGCAGGTGTCGGGATCCTGCCCTACTTCCCGCTCGCCTACGGCCTGCTCACCGGGAAGTACCAGCGTGGCCGCGCGGCCCCTGAGGGCACCCGGCTCGCGCACGAGAGCCAGAAGCAACGCCTCGCGGGTGCGAACTGGGACCGGATCGAGGCGCTGCAGGAGTACGCCGACCGACGCGGCGCATCGCTCCTGCAGGTCGCGGTCGGCGGCCTGCGGGCACAGCCCGGAGTGACCAGCGTGATCAGTGGGGCCACCCGGCCCGAGCAGATCGCGAAGAACGTCGAGGCGGGACTGTGGCAGCCCACTGCGGAGGACCTGGTGGACCTCGACGCGCTGGCCAGCACCCCGCAGTTCTCCTACACGACCTTCGCCTGATCAGGATCCCGTCGAGTCGATCGACGGGTCGCTCTGATTGGCCGCTGCCTCAGCTTGAGCCTCGGCCTGTTCCTGGGCTGTCCGCACCTCCAGCGGGGACATGTCGAAGTCCACTGAGATGTGTTCGAAGCCCTTGAGTCGTTGCGAGGTGGCAAGCCCCTCGTAGACCTTCCGGTCCGCCAGGGTCAGCCGGACGCCGTCGACGAACGGCGCCAGCAGCGTCCGGGGGTAGAGCTTCGCGGCCAGTACGACGTTGAGCTCCACGCCGAGGATGGCCATCACTGCGCCGACATAGATCATCGCCACCAGTCCCAGAACGAGACCGAAGGTCTGCGTCATCGACGAGGTGCTCTTCAGGATCCCGCCGACGTAGGCACCACCGGCGTACTGCAGCACCTGCCACATCAGGGCGACGGCGAGCCCTCCCGGCGCAGCTCGGACCAGCCGGTGGCCACGTGCGGCAGCCATCCGGAAGAGCAGCGTGAGCACGCCTGCCACGATGATCACGTTGCCAAGGCGCAGGCCCCATCCGACCCAGCCGCCCGGAGCCCAACCGAAGAGGTCGGTGGAGTTGGCGATCTCGCTGAGAATGCTGATCGCCAGCAGGGCGAGACCCACGACGACGAGCAGGCCGAGGCTTCGCAGCCGCATCAGGAACGGGTTCGGCCGTGAGTTCCGGGGGACCGACCAGGCCTGGTTCTGGGCGTTCTGGATTGCCTGCCCCAGCCCGAGGGCGCCGTAGAGGGCGGCAAGTGAGCCGGCGATCACCGAGCCGGGGGATCCGCGCAGAGTCTCGGGCCGTCCCAGCTTCTCCCCGATGATGGGGAACTGGTTCAAGGCCGAGTCGAGGAGACTCTGCTGCAGTTCCGGACGTCCCTCGAGGACCACCCCCAGGATCGAACTGCCCAGCAGCATCAGCGGGAAGATCGCCACGAATGCGTAGTAGGTGAGTCCGGCAGCCAGGTAGTTGCCCTGGTCGTCGAAGAACTTGTAGACGACGGCCAGCGGGACCGACAGCCGTGGATGGCGTTCCATCCAGCGATTGATCGCGGCCACGAATCCCTTGTCCACGCCTCGCAGACTATCTGCACCGGAATCGGCGGCGCGCGGGATAGATTGATCGATGGCACACGCGTCGGATCCCCGGCGCACGAGCCACGAAGAGGGACCGTCCCGGTCCCGGAGAGAGGGAGAACATGGCACTAATCCTGTGGATCCTGGCTGTGATCCTCGTGGTCAGCGGGATCTTTTCACTGTTCCGCGGTCAGATGCTCTGGGGCATCGTCCTGATCGTCATTGGTCTGGCGGTCGGTCCGGGTGGCGTGAGCCTCTTCACCTGAGGTGTGAAGCGCGGTAGTGGTCGACCGCGACGGGTGAGCGACGCCAAGGAGTCGCTCACCCGTCGCCAGACTCGCCGCAGACGGATCTACCTCGCGATGATGGCGGTCTGTCTGGTGCTGATCCTGCTGGCGTGGAACGTCGTGCGCCTGTGGTCCGTCCCGACAGCGGTCGGCATGTCGATCGTCGCGGCCCTGATCCCACCGGCCGCTGCGATCATCGCCAACTGGAACGAGGGCGGGTAGCGAGACCACCCGCCCGGTGGGGCACGCATGCTGGCAGACTGCGACGAGCCGTCGACACACAGGGAGCATGTTCCGTGACCGAGCGCAGGGCGCCCACCTGGGCGGTGATCCTGACCCTGTCGCTCGCGGGGATGCTCGCGTCTCTCCAGCAGACCCTCGTGGTCCCGGTGCTCGCCGAGGTTCCCGGACTCTTCGAGGTCTCCAGCGACACCGGCACATGGATGGTGACGGTCACGCTCTTGGCGGCTGCGGTCGGCACCCCGATCATCTCGCGCATGGCCGACATGTACGGCAAACGCCGGATGATCCTGCTGACGATGTCGATCATGGTGCTCGGCTCGCTCCTCCTGGCGCTGGGCGACAGTTTCGCCCTCGCGCTCACCGGCCGCGCGATGCAGGGACTCGCCTCCGCGCTGATCCCCGTCGGAATCAGCATCATGCGCGACGAGCTCCCGCCAGAACGGGTCGGCTTCGGGGTGGCGTTGATGAGTGCGACGCTGGGCATCGGCGCGTCAATGGGAATGCCTCTCTCTGGGCTCCTCTACTCCCATTTCGGCTGGTCGTCGTTGTTCTGGGTCTCCGGTGCGGCCGGTGCGGCGATGCTGGCCGCGGTCGCCCTGCTCGTCCGGGAGTCGGAGGTGAAGGCGCCCGGACGGTTCGACCTCCGTGGGTCGCTGCTGTTCGCCGCAGCGCTCACCGCCTTCCTCCTCGCCGTCTCCAAGGGGGGGGCCTGGGGCTGGGGCAGTCCGCAGGTCCTCGGCCTGGCGGCGCTGACCGCGGTGCTGCTGGCGGCGTGGCTCCCCTACGAGCTGCGTGTGGGCGACCCACTCGTTGACCTGCGTACGTCGGCCCGTCGACCTGTCCTGCTGACCAACATCGCCTCGATCCTCATCGCGCTGGCGATGTACGTGAACATCCTGATCTCGATCAGCCTGCTCGAGCTGCCCGAGGAGACCGGCCACGGCCTGGGTCTCGACGTGAGCTCGGCCGGGTTGGCGATGGTGCCGTCCGGGCTCGTGATGGTCCTGCTCTCGCCGTTCTCCGGGATGATCCTCAACCGGTGGGGCGGGCGTCTGACAATGGCGGTCGGCGCCGCGATCATGAGCGTGACCTACCTGCTGCGGATCCCGTTCTCGGGCTCGGTCACTGAAGTGGTCCTTGGATCGGCCCTCGTCGGCCTGGGCACCGCGCTGGCGTTCGCGGCGATGCCGATGCTGATCATGGCCGCCGTGCCGATCACCGAGACGGCCGCGGCCAACGGGATCAACGCGTTGATGCGTTCGGTCGGCGGGGCCACCTCCAGCGCAGTGTTCGCCGCGATCACGGCATCGGTGACCGTGTCCTACGCCGGGGAGGTGCTGCCGGCCAAGGGAGCCTTCGACCTGATGTTCACCCTGTGTGGTGCGGCCACGCTCATGGCCGTTGGCGTGACCTGGCTGATCCCGGCACGGGCAGCCCGCGAGGATCGGGGACGGGGATCGATCGTCTCCCCGGACCGGGGGCGCACCGAGACGGTGGTGCGCGGCACGATCCTGATCGGCGGCGAACAACCGAGCGTCACTCCGACGATCGTCACTGTCACGCGTCTCGACGGGAACCCGATCGACTGGGCACGCTGCGACCAATCCGGTCGATACTCCGTGGCCCAGCCCGGGCCGGGGAAGTATGTGGTGGTGGCCAACGCTCGTGGCTGGGGGCCGCAGGCCCAGATCATCGACTTCGCCGGGGGCGCGGCGTCGGAAGACCTCACCCTTGAGCACCAGCTGACCCTGTCCGGAACCGTGACCGAGGGAGGGGTCCCGGTCAGTGAAGCGATGGTCGCCCTGCACCAGGGCGGCGGCGAATTCGTGCTTTCGGGCACCACCGACTGGCAGGGTCGCTACCGGTTGCCGCTGCCTCCGCCCGGCTACTACGTCCTGACTGCTGCCAGCGACGGTTCGGACGCCGCCGGATCCCGCAAGGTGAATGCTGCAGCTCAGGGACTGGTCGTCGACGTCGATCTGGCCACCGGACGGGCACCGAGCCGGTAGTCTGCGCTCCTTGGGGTGAACCGTCGATCCCCACGGGGAGCAACGCTCCAGGGCGGACGACCCGGGGAGTCGGTCACCGCCGTCTGCGCATTTCCGCTGAGAGGCCGTCGGGAATGTGATTGGCTCGGACCCATGGTCCGCCTGATTCCCGAGGAACCCGCCTTCACCACAGCCTCAGAGCAGGCAGCCTGGGAGACGTTGCGCGACGGGCTCGGCGAGCACGACGTGCTGATCGCAAACCTGCGGCTCACCGACGACGTCAAGGACCACGAGGCCGACCTCGTCGTCCTGATGCCCGAGATCGGCGTCCTGGTCCTCGAGGTCAAGGGGGGAAGCGTCTGGTTCGCCGACAACGCATGGTGGATCAAGCGCCGTGGTCGCGACTGCGAGATCCATCCGGTCCGCCAGGCCCGGGAGTCCAAGTACGCGCTCCGCACCTACGTTGAACGCAGCCCACTCTGGGGGAGTCGGAAGCGGATCGCTTGGTCCCACGGGGTCGTCACGCCCTATGCCGATTTCGGCGACGACTTCTCGGTTCCCGAGTTGCCTCGATGGGCACTGCACGACCGTGCCGAGATGGAGACACTGGCTGGCCGGGTCCGACAGAACGGCTGGGGCCTGGCCCACGGACAGCGCGCCCCGTCCTACGACGACGTCGAGGCGATCGTGGACATCCTCACCGGTCGTCTCGCGACGGACCATGACATCAATTCTGAGGCCCAGGACCGGCAGGCTGCCGCCGACCGGCTCACCCAGGAGCAGGCAGGCATCCTCCAGGTGACCCGGCTGCTGAACCGCGTCGAGGTCCGTGGCGGTGCTGGCAGCGGGAAGACGATCCTGGCGCTGCAACAGGCCAAGCAGCTGACCCGCGGCCGAGGGGATCGACCCGCCCAGCGGGTGGCGCTGCTGTGCTACTCGATCGGCTTGGCAGAGCACCTCAAGCGGGAGGTCTCGAGCTGGCACCGCAAGGACCGTCCAGCCTTCGTGGGGACGTTTGCCGAGTTGGGCAGACTCTGGGGTGCACCGGACGGCGACCGCACCGACAGCGCTTTCTGGGAGAGCGAGCTCCCGCGGATGATGGCCGGACTCGCGGAGGAACTGCCCGCGCGCGAACGGTTCGACGCCGTGGTCATCGATGAGTCCCAGGACTTCGCCGGCACATGGTGGACGCCGATCATGAAGGGACTTCGAGACGAGGACGCGAGCGGTCTCTACGTCTACTCCGACGAGAACCAGCGCATCTTCGCACGGTTCGGCCGCCCACCGGTCTCCCTGGTGCCGCTCGTCCTGGACCACAACCTGCGCAACACCCGACAGATCCATGAGGCGTTCGGGCCGTTGGCACCTTCCCGGATGTATGCACGCGGCGGCGAAGGGCCCTCGGTCCGGTTCATCGCGTCCCGTCCCGGCGAAGCCCTCGATGCCGCCGACGACGCGATCGATGCCCTGCTCGACGCTGGCTGGCGCCCGGAGAACGTCATGCTTCTCACCACCGGTCACCGTCACCCGATCCAGGTGGAGCGCACGGCCTTCCACGATCAGGAGGGCTACTGGAAGACGTTCTTCGCCGCGGAGGATGTCTTCTATGGTCACGTCCTGGGCTGCAAGGGCCTCGAACGACCCGCCGTCGTCCTCTGTCTGAATGAGTCCGAGATCCGGGAGCGCGCCCGCGAGCGGCTCTACGTGGGGATGTCGCGGGCGACCGACGAACTCGTCGTGGTCGGCGATCCGGAGTGGGTGCGCACCGTTGGCGGACACGAGGTGGCCCGCAGGCTCGGGTGCGCCGACGTATCGGGCATGTCCTAGTCTGGCGAGGTGACTGAGGACTGGTTCGGGCGGCGGACGCACCGCTGGCAGGAGTGGGACCTCACCGACCTCGTCGACGCCAAGGAGCTCTCGGGTCGCACGGTCAGTCTTGTCGTCCCGGCTCGCAACGAGGCCGCCACGGTGGGTGATGTCGTCACGCGCCTCCGCAGCGCTCTGGTCGACACCGTCGCGCTGCTCGACGAGGTCGTGGTGATCGACTCCGACTCGACCGATGCGACCGTGACCGTGGCGGAGGACGCCGGGGCCACCGTCCACCGGTCCCTGGAGATCCGCCCTGATCTGGGGTCCATGCCGGGCAAGGGCGAGGCGATGTGGAAGTCGCTCTTCGTCACCACCGGCGACCTGCTCGTCTTCATCGACGCTGACCTGCTCGACTGGGACACCCACTTCGTTCCCGGTCTCCTCGGGCCGCTGCTCACCACCCCCGGGGTCGACCTGGTCAAGGGCTTCTACGAGCGGCCACTGCTCGACCGGGGTGACGCAGGAGCCTTCGAAGGCGGGCGGGTCACCGAGCTCGTGGCCCGTCCGCTCATCGCCCTGCTGTTTCCCGAGCTGTCCGGTCTTGTCCAGCCGCTGGCGGGGGAGTGGGCCGTGCGCCGCGAGCTCTTCGAGCAGCTCCACGTCCCCACCGGGTACGCCGTAGAGCTCGCCACGCTGGTCGACACCGCGCGGGCCCGTGGCGTGGATGCCATCGCGCAGGTGGACCTCGGTCGCCGGGCACATCGCCATCAGGCGCTGCGGGACCTGGGCGCGATGGCCACCCAGATCATGGAGGCCGGGCACCGGCGCGCTGGTGACCGGCCACTGGACGACGTCCGGCTGCATCAGTACACATCCGGACAGGGCACGATCATTCCAGTGCCGCGCGACGTACCGACCACGGAGCGACCACCGGCTGCCACGGTGACAGGGAGCAGGAGTCGATGACCCTCAGGCTCGGGCGACACGAGTTCGCCGACGACGCGACGTTGATGATGGCCATCGTGAACCGCACTCCTGACTCGTTCTACGACAAGGGGGCCACCTGGGCGGAGGACAGTGCCCTCGATCGCGTCGCTCAGGTCGTGGACGAGGGTGCCGAGATCGTCGACATCGGCGGCATCAAGGCCGCTCCGGGGGCCGAGATCGACGCCACCGAGGAACGCCGCCGCGTCGTCGACTTCGTGGCGCGGGGCCGGTCGGCCCACCCCCAGGTCGTGATCAGTGTCGACACGTGGCGCCCCGAGGTCGGCCGGGCGGTCTGCGAAGCCGGTGCCGACCTGATCAACGACGCGTGGGGTGGCCATGACCCGGAACTGGCCGCGGTCGCGGCAGCGGGTGACGTTGCACTCGTGTGCACCCACACCGGCGGCGTGACGCCACGCACCCGTCCCCACCGGATCGAGTACGACGACGTGGTGGCGGACGCGATCAGGCACACCGTCGGGGAGGCCGAGCGAGCGGTCGCCCTGGGCGTGGACCCGCGAAGCGTGATCATCGACCCCGCCCACGACTTCGGCAAGAACACCTTCCACTCCCTCGAGGTGACGCGGCGCCTGGAGGAGATGACCGCAACCGGCTACCCGGTGCTGGTCTCGCTCTCCAACAAGGATTTCGTCGGAGAGACCCTCGACCTGCCGGTGGGTGAACGACTCACCGGCACCTTGGCCGCCACGGCCATCAGCGCCTTGGCCGGCGCCCGGATCTTCCGGGTGCACGAGGTGGTCGAGACCCGCCAGGTGGTGGACATGGTGTGGAGCATCGCCGGTCGACGCCCACCGGCGCGCGCGATCCGGGGGCTCGCATGAGACTCGTCCTCGTCCCACCCGTGCCGGCGCTGTTGCCGGAGTACGCAAGCCTTACCGACCCGGTCGCCGACCTGCGACGGGCCTGTGTCTCCGCCGTCCGGTGGCTGCACGCCGACGCGCCCACTCAAGTGGTCGTAGTCGGCGGTGCAGACGACCCGGTGGCGCCACGAGTGGCCGCAGCGTTGCTGACCTCAACTGGTTTCTCGGGCTCGGGCGACCCGAGCACCCCGGGTGATGTCGAGTGCGCGGAAGCGGTGCTGGTCCTCGCCAACGGCAGCGCGCGACGCGGCGAGCGGGCGCCCGGACACTTCGACGAACGGTCCTTCGACTTCGACCACGAGGTCGGCTCCGCCCTCAAGACCGGAGACCTGGCTGCGCTGGAGGCCCTCGACCCTGCCCTGGCCGATGACCTGCTCGCAGTCGGTCTCGGTGAATTGGGTGCCTGCGTCGCCGGGTTGCGGACCTGGCAGACCCGCGAGGTTCTCTTCGACGACGATCCCTACGGCGTGCAGTATTGGGTGGTGACCGCGCTGTGCGAGTCCTGATCGACCGGGTCACCGGGAGCGGCCCCACAATCGGGGACCTGTCGTCAGAGGAGCTACACGACCTCTACGCCATCCCGTCCGGGCCGTGGCTGCGGGTGAACTTCGTCAACACCGTCGACGGCGCGGCGACCGGAGCCGACGGCAAGTCGGGGACGATCAACAACCCTGCGGACAAGCGGGTCTTCGACCTTCTGCGCAGCGAGGCGGACGTGATCGTGATCGGTGCCGGCACGGCCTCCACCGAGGGTTACGAGCCGGCCGACCAGCCGATCGTGGTGGTCACCAACCGGGGGACAGTCCCACCCACGCTGACCGATGCGCCGTCCGGCTCGTTGCTGATCGCCACTCACGGGGCGTCGCCCGGCCTGGACGCGGCCCGCGCGGCAGTCGGAGCAGGCAACGTCCTCGTCCTGGGCGACCACACCGTCGATCTGGTCGCGCTCAAGGAGGCGCTGGCCAGGCGTGGATTCCAGAACCTGCTCAGCGAGGGCGGACCCACCCTGTTCACCCAGATGCTCGCAGCCGGCGTCGTCGACGAGGTGTGCACCACGACGGTGCCCCGCCTGGTCGCCGGCGATCACGTCAGGATCGGGCACGGTATGTCGGTCGAGCTGTCCCTGCAGCTGCGGCTTCTGCTCGAAGAGGAACACAGCCTGATCGCGCGTTGGTTCACGGGCTGAACGGATTGCACCAGAGATCGGTGCGTGGCATGAACGGAATCGGCTCGAGGAACGGCTCGGGTGTCGCGAAGAGTTCCTCGGGCCCCACGTCGCCGTTGACGAGCTTGGCGGTGCGGATCCATCCGTTGTGCGTGATCACATAGATCGGGACCCGGGCGGGGCAAGCGACCACCTCGGTGAGGAAGTCGAGCACCCGGGTGCAGAAGGTCGTCATGCTCTCGCCCCCGGGCGGAGTGACGCGGGGGTTGATCGCCCCGTCGGCGTACGACTCCGGCCAGCGGGCCCGCACCGTGGCGTGGTCGAGGCCCTCCCCAGCTCCC
>JAKDNC010000405.1 GCA_030452025.1 Nocardioides sp.
CCTCGCCCGATGAGAGGGCGATGCCCGCAGCGATGGTCTCGAGGAGCGGCCTGCGTTGTCCCTGCACGGCGGGCCTGGCGAGGATTGCGTCGACCCGGCGCCAGGTGAGACGCGAGATATGGGCGATCCGGCGGGCGAGCTCCCGGACGTGGACCTGGGCACTGAGGCCTTCAGGCAGGCCGAGATCCTCGGCCAGGCCGGGCCAGATCTCGGGGGTGATCCTGTCCTGGGCGCGGCCGGCGAGCCCCTGAACGTTGTCGCGGACATCGAGGAGCTGCTGGCGACATGCCTCGAGCTCGACGTGGGGCACGTCGACCAGCCAGGTCGCGACGAGTGCCTTCAAGACCGTCGCATCGCGCAGGCCGCCCTGTGCCTCCTTGAGGTCCGGCACGGCCACGTGGGCCAACTCCCCCATCAGCTCATGTCGGCTGCGCACCAGCTCGGCCAGCGCGGGGAGACGCTCACCAGCCTGGCGACGCCACTGGGCCAGCATCGTGGTGCGGACCCGGAGGACCAGGTTGCGGTCCCCGGCGAGGTAGCGGATGTCCTGCAGTCCGAGCGCCACCTTGAGGTCTGCGGTCGCGGCGGCGACCATCTCCGAGACCGATCGGACCGAGTGGTCGAGCTGGGCGCCGGAGTCCCAGATGGGATACCAGACCTGCTCGGCCAGAACGCCCGGATCGACGGTGTCGTCGTGGACGAGGACCACGTCCAGGTCGGAGTGCGGTGCCAGCTCGCCTCGGCCGTATCCCCCGACGGCCACCAGCGCCGCGCCGGTCCCGGGACCGTCGTGCTCGTCGTACGCCGTGACGCAGAGCTCGTCGGCGACGCGCGTCCGGGCCGCCCGCTCGTCCGCCGTCATCGACCCGTCCCTGCAGGCCGTGGGCCGCTGTTGTGGGTGCACTGAGAACATGTGTCCATGCTGGTGAGGATCTGCAACAACGGGCACCAGGTGCCCCAGGACGACCTGAAAGCCTGCCCCTCCTGCGGGGTGAGCCTGTCGAACGCCACGACCCGGGAGGTCGAGGACGTCGACGCGCCGCAAACCGGCGGGAGCAGCAGTCTCGAGGACCCGTACGCCGACCCCGCACCTCGGGTGCCGGCCGTGGTCGGGCAGATCGGATCCGGCCTCCCCCTGTTGGCGGTCGGCGCCGTCCTCGCACTGCTGGGGTGGCTCGCTGCTGCCAGCTCCGACGGTGGCACCGCGCAGGGCGGCTCGGTGATCCTGCTGGGTATCGGCGGCATCCTCACCTCCATCGGAGTGATCGCGATCGGCGTGAAGATCGGCGTCCAGGAAGCCCACCAACCCTGAGGCCGAACGGGTCGGCGCGTTCCACCACGTGAGCGCACCGACCCGTCCTCATCACGTCCTAGATCGCTGCCTCGTCGCGGTCGCCCGTCCGGACCCGGACGACCGTCTCGATGCCGCTGACCCAGACCTTCCCGTCACCGATGCGTCCGGTGGCGGCCGTCTTGACGATGATGCCGACGACGTCGTCGGCATCAGCATCGTCCACGACGATCTCGATCCTGATCTTGGGGACCAGGGCGATGTCGTACTCCGCCCCGCGATAGACCTCGGTGTGGCCCTTCTGCCGGCCGTATCCGCTGACCTCACTGACGGTCATGCCCGTCACCCCGAAGGTCTCGAGGGCCTCGCGCACGTCTTCCCATTTGTGCGGCTTGATGACCGCGGTGACCAGCTTCATGCCTTGACTCCTTCTTCGACGTGCTTCTTGGTTGCAGGCTCAGATGCCCCCAGGACGTTGCGTCGCCCCGTGTTGCCGGCGAAGTCGTAGGCGGACTCGCCGTGCTCGGCGAAGTCGATGCCCTCGATCTCCACGTCTTCGGTGACCCGCCAACCGAGGGTGTACTTGATGGCAACGCCGACGATCAGCGTGGCCAGACCTGCCCAGACCACGGCGTAGACGGCGACCGTGACCTGGACGACGAACTGCTTGATGCCGTCCCCGTAGAACAGGCCCCCGGTGGTCGCGAGGAACCCGATCCCGATGGTGCCAACCAGGCCACCCACCAGGTGGACGCCCACGACGTCGAGCGAGTCGTCGTACCCGAAGCGGTACTTCAGACCGACGGCCAGGGCACAGAGGACTCCGGCGGCCACGCCGAGGACCATCGAGCCGATCGGCGAGAGCGCGCCACACGCCGGGGTGACGGCAACCAGACCGGCCACCACACCGGAAGCGGCGCCGAGCGAGGTGCCCTTGCCGTCGCGGATCCGCTCGATCAGCAGCCAGCCCATCATCGCGGCGCAGGTGGCCAGTGTGGTGTTCAGCCAGACCAGGCCGGTCTCGGTGGTGAACTGGGCGACGTTCTCGGCCTCGTCCGCGCCGGTCAAGACGATCGAACCGACGTTGAACCCGAACCAGCCGAACCAGAGCAGGCCGGCGCCGATCATCGTCAGAGTCAGGTTGTGCGGCTTCATCGGCTCCTTGCCGAAGCCCTTGCGCCGCCCGATCAGCAGGGCGAGCACCAGGCCGGCGACACCGGCGTTGATGTGCACGACGGTTCCCCCGGCGTAGTCGATCGGGGCCACCTCGGCCACCTTGTCGGCGGCGTCGCCGACGGTGCCGAAGATCAATGCGGCCAGGCCGCCGTCGACGTCGGACAGGAAGCCACCACCCCAGACCTGGTGGGCCAGCGGGAAGTAGGACAGCGTCACCCAGATCGGCATGAACACCAGCCAGGAGGAGAACTTGACCCGGTCGGCGATCGCACCGGAGATCAGGGCCGCGGTGATGACGGCGAAGGTCATCTGGAACGCGACGGTGATGTAGCTCGTCGGGTCGGTGTTCGAGAGGCCGAACTGCTGGAAGGGGCTGTCGAAGAGCTTCGCCGCCTCCCATCCCGTCTCGCCGTCGGCGTCGGCGATGCCGGAGCTGTAGGACATCGAAAAGCCCCACAGGGCGTAGACCATGCCGACCACGCCGAGGGCGCTGAAGGACATCATGAGCATGTTGAGGACCGACTTGGACCGACTCATGCCGCCGTAGAACAGCGCAAGTCCGGGTGCGGTCATCAGAAGAACGAGGGATGTGGCCATCAACATCCAGGCGTAGTAGCCGTCCATGGAACCTCCAGGGCAGTTTCCGGAGGGCGGGGGCGTGTCGGCCACGACGACGATGTCGTGCGCCGGGCCCCCACCCGGTTGAGGAAACTCTGGTCCCTGGAGATTTCACCGGCCTTCTTCCACTGTTGCGCCCAGGAAACGAGTCGGCCGTGGGTGTTACGTTCCTGTTTCGCGGCCCTCACACCGGCCGTGGACGAAACACGCACACCGGCAGGTCGGGGCAGTCAGCCCAGCAACGCGTCCACGAACGCCTCGGGGTCGGACGGTGACAGGTCGTCGGCACCCTCGCCGAGGCCGCCCAGCTAGCCCGGAACCCCGAGCTCACGCTGAACGGCGACCACGATGCCGCCCTTGGCCGAGCCGTCCAGTTTGGTCAGCACGATCCCCGTGACGTCCACGATCTCGGAGAAGACCCGGGCCTGGATCATGCCGTTCTGGCCGGTGGTGGCGTCGAGGACCAGCAGCACCTCGGTGACTGGCGCCTGCTTCTCGATGACCCGCTTGACCTTGCCGAGCTCGTCCATCAGGCCGGCCTTGTTCTGCAGGCGGCCGGCGGTGTCGACCAGGACGACGTCATGGTTCTCATCCACGCCGCGCTTGACCGCTTCGAAAGCGACGCTGGCCGGGTCGGATCCCTCCGGGCCACGCACGACCTCGACGCCGACCCGCTCACCCCAGGTGGCGAGCTGTTCGACAGCTGCGGCCCGGAACGTGTCGGCGGCGCCGAGGATGACTCGCTTCTCCTCGGCGACCAGGATCCGGGCGAGCTTGCCGA
>JAKDNC010000406.1 GCA_030452025.1 Nocardioides sp.
GCCGAGCGTCGGGTCAGTCGCGCCTGCTCGCCGGTGCCGGCTGTCCGACGGTGGATGATCGCGACCTCGAGCGGCAACCACACGACGTACGCGCCCTGGAGGGCCCAGCCGATCAGGAACGTCGTGAACGACGGCGACAGCGCGATCATCCACGAGCCGAACGCGGTGACCGCGGTCGAGATCAGCAGGACGTTGCGGTGCCCGATCAGGTCGCCGAGGCGTGCCAAGAGCGGCACGACCAGGGCGGAGAAGATCAACTGCGCGGCCTCGAACCAGTTGACGTCGGCGTCCTGGATCCCGAGGTGATCGGCGATGTCGGCGTAGATCGGCGTGTAATAGCCTTGGATGACACCGCTGGAGATCTCGACACAGATCAGGAATCCGACGATCGCCCACAGCGAGGGCAGTGCCGCGCGTGACGCCCGTTCGGTTGCGGTCATCAGGCGACCGTCTCGAGGAGGCGACGGTAGAACTCCACGCCCTCGAGGTAGTCCTCCACCCCGATCCGTTCGTCGAAGCTGTGCAGGCTCTCGCGCTGCTCCCTAGTCATCCGGAACGGGGCGAAGCGATAGACCCGCGGACAGATCCTCGTGAAGAAGCGCGCATCAGTGGCGCCCATCATGACGTAGGGCGTGGGGACCGCGTCCGGAAAGATCTCGTGGACGGCCGACTCGATCAACCGGAAGGCATCGTCGTCGGTCGGCGAGAGGGGGCTCGGCTCGTTGCTGTCGATCACCTCGACCTGCACCCGCTTGTCGTTGATGACCTTGCGGATCCGCTCAACCACGCCGTTCACGGTGTCGCCGATCATGATCCGGACATTGATGCCCGCGGTGGCCCTCGAGGCGATCACGTTGTTGGCCGGGGAGCCGGACAGGGTCGTGACCACGGCCGTCGTACGCGTCATCGCCGCCGATTCCGGACCCGCCGCGACCAGGATCCGGGCCAATGCCGGCTTCAACCGGTCGACGTTCTTGACCAGCGGTCGCAGGGGAAGCGGCAGGTGGGGCGCGAGGCGCTGGAACATCTCGATCGTCGGGCTCGGCACCGACGAGGGGAACGGATTGGCGTCCAGGCGGGTGATGGCACGGGCGATCCGGGCGGTGGTGTCCATCTTCGTCGGCATGGAGGCATGACCGCCGCGGCCGTCCACTCTGAGCTGGACGTTGGTGATCCCCTTCTCGGTGACCCCGACGACGGCGAGGGGCTGCTTGACGCCGGGGAACGCGTCGTAGGCCACTGCCCCACCCTCGTCGAGGACGAACCACGGCTCGACGCCGCGCTCGGTGAGGGCGTCGACGGCCTCCGGGGCGGCCTGGCCCATCACTTCCTCGTCGCAGCCGAACGAGAGCCAGACGTCCTGCGCAGGGGTGAAGTTGCGCTCCAGCAGATGCTCCACCGCCTCACAGATCCCGGTCAGGCAGCCCTTGTCGTCGAGCGTTCCGCGGCCCCAGAGGACTCCGTCGACGATCTCGGCGCCGAAGGCCGGGTGCTGCCAGGTGTCGGTCTCCTGCACCGGAACGACGTCGATGTGGGCCATGAGGACGACCGGTCGTTCGCTGCTGCGTCCGCGCCAGTGGAAAAGCATCCCGTGCTCGCGGATCGCCGTCTTCTCCAGGTGCGCGTGCAACAGCGGAAAGCTCCGCTCGAGCTCGACGGCAAAGTCCAGGAACGGCTGCGGGTCCGTCTCGTCGGGATCCGCCCGGGAGACCGTCGGGATCCGGATGAGCCGTTGCAGGCGTTCGATTGCTGTGTTCCCTCCCATGGTCCGTGACCCTAGTCCCGGAGGGCTGCTCGTAGTCCCGCAATTGCGGCGGAATGACAGATGAATCGATCAGAAATGTGTCAGACGGCCGCAATTGCGCGATCACGAGCAGGCGATCACCAGTGCCCGCGGTGGACCACGACCTCCGGTGGCTTCCGGGTACGTCGGGTGGCCGACCCCGGTGCACCGCTGTCGGATAGGCGGTGGCCCACGGTGATGGCGCCGATCGGCGCGTAGTCCTGCGGCACCCCGAACTCCTCGCGGAAGGCATCGGTCCGGTCCGGCGGGATTCCGAAGAAGCAGGCGCCGAGGCCCTCGTCGACAGCAGTCTGCAGGATCAACAGGGAAGCCATGCCGGTGTCGATGTGCCAGTAGGGCACCGGCCAACGCGCCTCTGCCTTGTCTTCCCAGCCCTTGTCCGGCTCCGCATACCTCTCGAGGTAGGCCTTCTTGTTGGCCAGCGGCACGATCACCACAGGTGCGGTGCGCATGCCCTCCAGCCACGCGTTCGACGCCTCCGGGTCGGGGCTGCTGCAGCGCCAGAATCGGGCGACGTCTGCAGGGGTGTCGAGACGCAGGAACGCCCAGCCCTGGCTGAAGCCGGCGCTCGGAGCGCGGATTGCGTGCTCGAGCATCCGGTCGACAACGGCCGCATCGACCGGTTGGTCGGCGTACTTGCGGATCATGCGTCGTCGCCGGACGACCTCTCGGAACTCCATGGCCCGCAGCATGCCAGCCCGAAGTGCGACATCTTCGGTGTACGTGGTTCACAACTGTCCCTGGGGGCACAAGGCCCGCTGTCCAGCGTCGACCGGGCTCGCCCACTCTGACAAGGGTGTGCGACGTGGGTCGCGTCGGCGTGAACTCGCACCGGCCGTTCGCGGTGTCCGAGACGCACGAGGGCTACGGCTCCGTCATCCATCTGGGCGGTGTCCAAAGTTGCTACACCGAGGACGGTCGCCGCTGAGCCCCTTCATCTCGGATCCGAGACGACATGGAGGTGCGTCGCGTTGACCGGTCCGTCTCGGCGCGGTGGACTGTCGTCGTGACCTTCGAGCAGATGTGGCAGGACCTGGGCCCGGTGGGTCGGAGCGCGGCGAGCGGCGGCTACAACCGGTCGCCGTTCGGCTCCGCGGAGCGCGAGTGCCACGCCTGGTTCCTCGAGGCCTGCGCGGCCCGAGGGCTCGACGTCGACACCGACGGGAACGGCAACACCGTTGCCTGGTGGGGACGGCCGGCACCGGGCGCGGAGGTCGCCGGACCGAGCGGTGTCGGACCGGGCGGCATCCTCACAGGATCGCACCTCGATTCCGTCCTCGACGGCGGGGCGTACGACGGCCCGCTTGGCGTGGTCTCCGCGCTGGCGGCGGTCGACCTGCTGCGCGAGCGAGGCTTCGTGCCGTCGCGACCCATCGGTGTCGGTGCCTTCGTGGAGGAGGAGGGCTCCCGGTTCGGCCTCGCCTGCCTGGGGTCGCGGTTGATGACCGGACTCACCACCCCCGACCAGGCGAAGGACCTACGCGACCGCGACGGCGTGGCGCTCCTCGACGCGATGGCCGAAGCAGGCCTCGAGCCGTCGATCGGCCGGTCATCGCTGCTCGATGACGTCGCCTTCTTCGTGGAGCTCCACGTCGAGCAGGGCCGTGACCTGATCGACCGCGGCGCCGCGGTCGGTGTGGCCAGCGAGATCTGGCCCCACGGGCGATACCGGTTCGACTTCACCGGCCGGGCCAACCATGCCGGCACCACCCGGATGGAGGACCGGTCCGATCCGATGCTCACCTACGCGATGACCGTGCTCGCGGCCAACGAGCAGGCTCGACTGTCCGAGGAACGCGCCACCTTCGGCCGGATCGAGGTCGCCCCCAACGGCACCAACGCGATCCCCTCGCGGGTCACGGCCTGGCTCGACGCCCGCTGTGCCAGTGACGAGAGCCTTGCCACCCTGGTCGCGGAGATCGAGCGAATGGGGCATCAGCGATCCGATCGTGACGGGACCTCGCTTGCCGTCACTGCGGAGTCCGTCTCGCCGGCCGTCGGCTTCGACGGGGACCTGGCCCGCCGCCTCGCCGCCGACCACGCCGGCGGGGACTGGCCGAT
>JAKDNC010000407.1 GCA_030452025.1 Nocardioides sp.
GCGATCTATCTCAACGGGGGAGTCGAGCATAGCCATGGCTTGTCGTCGTCGCTTCTGTCAAATGTAGCTGTACGTGCTGCCGACATCTTAGATTCAATCAAAGCGGGATTGCATGCTCGACGATTTTAGTTCCCAAGGTTGTTTTTGTACGCCCACAAGAGAGAATGGCGAGGTGTCAGCATGGCCCAAAACCCCTTCGATAACGACCACAAAACCTTTTTCGCGCTCGTCAATCATGAGCTGGAATATTCGCTTTGGCCGACATTCAAATCGGTCCCGGAAGGCTGGACCATCGCTCACGGAAATCCGGACGGACTGTCTCGTTCAGAGGTCCTGGATTGGATCGAAAGGACCTGGTCCGATCTCCGCCCGGCTTCTCTGCGCATGAAGCAGACCAGCGCTGAACAATCGTCAAGGACCGTGCCCTAAGGTGGCCGCTCGTTCGGAAGCGCGCATGTATGTTCGCCCGTCACGTCACGTCCGCACCAGCAAGTTTTCGTTGGATGCTTTAGGCACGCCGTCAGATGACACACCGCGATCGAGACGGCCGCTAGGCCTCAACTGTCAAGTGACGTCAACGGATTCCAACGATCAGCGGCGGTGACTGGCTCATCGTCGCTGGCGATGTCGGCGAACGATTCGATGAGATCGTCGATACCCTCAGCGTGCTCCGTGAACGGTTCGAGGTCGTGATCTGGGTGTCGGGAAACCATGAATTGTGGACCCTCCCCGGTGATCCGGCGACCAGTCGCTGCGCAGCACGCTACCTGCAGTTCGTCGAAGCACTACGTCGCGTCGACGCGCTGACGCCCGAGGATCCCTACCCCACCTGGGAGAGCGCGGACGGCCCGGTGGTCGTTGCGCCACTGTTCTTTCTGTACGACTACACCTTCCGGCCACCGGGCACAGCATCCAAGCAGGAGGCCTTGGCGGTGGCTGAGGCCGCTGGGGTCCTGTGCGCTGACGAGATTCTGCTCCATCCTGACCCGTATCCGTCGCGAGAGGACTGGTGCGCAGCGCGCCTGGACTACACCCGCGCACGTCTCGACCAGATCCCCGCCGATGCCCGCACGGTGCTGGTGAATCACTGGCCCCTGGTGCGCGAGCCGACGAGCGTGCTGGCCTATCCGGAGTTCGCATTGTGCGAACAGACCCGAGACTGGCCGACCCGTTACCGCGCGGCCGCCGTGGTCTATGGACACCTGCACATGCCTCGGACCATCGAGGTCGACGGAGTGCCACACCACGAAGTGTCGGTGGGATACCCCCATGAGTGGGGCAGGCTGGGTGCTCCTGCCCGCCGACTGGTTCCCATCCTGGGCGCCCGGACCGAACGGATCGGCTCATGACGGCTCGAGTCGGTCTGGGTCGTCTGTTGCCACCCAGCGTGGAGCTGGAGGAGAGCGAGATCGACGCCCCCGAGACCGTGCTGCTCGGCGGCGAGCGCGCCGCCATCGCCTCTGCCGTGCCCAAGCGCCGTGCCGAGTTCGCCACCGTCCGCGACTGCGCCCGCCGGGCACTGGCTCGTCTTGGCCAGCCACCGGTGCCCATCGTCCCAGGGCCAGATCGAGAACCACAATGGCCCGACGGGATCGTAGGAAGCCTGACCCACTGCGATGGCTACCGCGCCGCCGCAGTCGCCTCATCGTCCGACATCGTCACGCTCGGCATCGATGCTGAAGTCAACGAGCCACTGCCCGATGGAGTGGCACCCCTGGTGATGGTCGACGACGAACCCCGCATGGTCGACGCCCTGGCGGCCAACTATTACGACGTCTGCTGGGACAGACTGTTGTTCAGCGCCAAGGAAAGCATCTACAAGGCATGGTGGCCGCTGGCGCGCAGGTGGCTCGACTTCACCGAATGCGAACTGACCATCGACCCGACAGGCTCCTTCAGCGGGCACATCCTGATCGAAGGACCGGTCCACAACGGCAGCCGCCTCCAGAGGTTCGACGGACGCTGGGATCTGGTCGAACGCCACCTGATTACCGTGACGTGCCTGGAAAGAAGCAAGGACGAACGATGATTACGCTCGACCATCGCCTACCGTTCGGGGGCGAGGCGATATGACCTCCGAACGGTCCGAGCTCATCGCCTTCCTTCGCCACAATTGGGGGCGTTGAACGAGCGCATGGGCATCGAACTGGTCGAACTCACCCCAGACCGTGTGGTCGCGACGATGCATGTCGAAGGCAACACCCAGCCCTACGGTCTGCTCCATGGCGGCGCGTCCGTTGTCTTGGCCGAAACCATCGGCTCGGTCGCGGCGTCGATCAATGCCGGACCGGGCCGGTTCGCCGTCGGCACAGACATCAATGCCACACATCACCGATCAGTCACCCAAGGAACGGTCACCGGCGTGGCCACTCCACTGCATCGGGGCCTCACGATGGGAAGCTACGAGGTCGCCATCGTCGACAACGGCGACCGCTGCATTTGCACCGCGCGCATCGCTTGCGCCCTGATCGAGCGAGATCCAGGACCCACCCGGCAAGCATGACCCTCTGGCGCTGAACGCCGCAAGGTCGACCTGTGAGGCAGATGCCCTCTGCGGCAAGGGCCCCGACCCATCGATCAGCAGGTGTGGGCCTCCGGAACGTTGCAGCTAGGCCAGAGCACGAAACGCCACGCTCCGCGTGGCCTGGCCTTGTTGTGGTTGAGGGCTTTTCGGTACCGGTCGGGCCGGCTCGACTGAGTCACCAGGCGACGCCGGTGCCCAACAATGACTGTCGATCTAACCCGTCGTTCGATACTATCGACCAAGAAAGGAAGGTGAATGACAGTGGCTCGGGTGATCACTCGGTCGGTCTCACTGATCGTTGAGCAGTTCGAACTTGACGGGGACGTGATCGTCACGGTCGAGCGGATGGCCGCTGTCATGGCCCAGGTGGGGGTGGCGGGTGACCCGCGTCAGAGGGCTTATGAGCTCCAACGTGACGGCTGGCTCGGGAAGCTACGTACTCGAGGCGCGTGGGAGTTCCTTCCGGGTGCACGCGGTGGAGCATATGGTTCGGGCGACCGGTTCATCGAGTTCCGCGCCCAACATGCTGTCGATCCGGGGTGGGGTGGGGTACTCGCGATGGAGTCGGCCGCCTCCGTGCTCGGTCTGGCTCAGCGCATCCCCGAACAGGAGGTCGTCGCACTTGGCGCCGGCACATTGTTCCCCAAGGCGCTCGCGGGGCAGTGGCGATACGTTCGTGTTGACATGCCGGCTGAGGCGATCGCAGACGTCAACGGGCTGCGGTCCTGGAGTTTTGACGGGCTTCTAGTTGGCATCGCCACCCGGCCATCGGCCTATCGTGATGCCGCGGGCTTGGCTCAATGGATCGAGACCTCCGCAGAGGGGTTCGATGAGGTCATCATCAAACGGCTGCTGAGCGGGGCGCCGGACACCGTTCGTCAACGCGCCGCCTACGTGCTGCTCCTGATGGGCAGGGAAGACAGCGCACGATGGGTGCTCGAGGATGTCCCGCCGCAGGTGTCGGCATGGTTCGGACCTCGACAGCCCGGTGGCCGTTACGACCCGTTGACCAAGGTCAACGACACGCTCTTGGCTCCCTACCTCGGCGCCGGAGGTGGGGCATGACACGTGTCACCGAAGGTCATCTGGTCCGCCACTACCAAGGAGCCAAGGGCGGCAGGGATGCCGCCTTGCTCGACATCGCACAGGACCACGCGCTCCACTTGCTGCACGAGTCCGGCCTCTTCGAGCAGGGGCTGATCTTTAAAGGCGGTACAGCGTTGCGGAAGTTCCGAGCCGGAAACGCCGGGCGGTTCTCAACCGATTTCGACTTCGCCGCACCCGGCGAGGAACTTGCGCTGTCGGTCCTGCAAGTCCTCGACGGAGTCCAGATCGACG
>JAKDNC010000408.1 GCA_030452025.1 Nocardioides sp.
CCCGCGGCCAACGGGACACCGAGGAAGACCAGGACGCTCAGCGCGATCGCGGTCACCGAGAAGTCCGCGCTGGTCGTGGCCAGCCCCAGCCAACTCGGCAACGTCTGGAGGTAGAACCAGCCCAGCGCGGCAAACGCGAGGACCTGGAAGATCGAGTTGATCGCGACCAGTACGGCGGCCGCCTCCCGGTCGCCGCAGGCGAGGTCGTTCCAGATCAGCACCATGGCGATGCACCGGGCGAGGCCGACGATGATCAGGCCGGTGCGGTATTCAGGCAGGTCGGGAAGCAGCAGCCACGCAAGGGTGAACATGATCGCCGGCCCGAGGACCCAGTTGAGCACCAGCGAGGAGACCAACAACCTCCGGTCGGAGGTGACCCGATTGGTCTCTGAGTAGCGGACCTTGGCCAGCACCGGGTACATCATCAACAACAAGCCGACCGCGATCGGCAGACTGACCCCTGCGACCTCGATCGAGGCCAGCGCCTCGTCGAATCCGGGGACCAACGACCCGAGCGCGAGTCCCAGACCCATCGCCGCGGCGATCCACACCGGCAACCACCGATCGAGGGCAGACATCTGGCCGGCGACAGCCACTGCCTCCGTCGGGCCCGGGTCGGTCTCGGCGCTGGGCTCCGGTCGACTCATGCGGATGCGGAAGAGCCGAGGGCGTCGGCGTCACCCTTGACGACATAGACCTCCCACGGCTCCGCGCCCGGACCGTGCACCCACACCTTGTCCTGCAGGGCGTAGCAGCACTCGGTGTCGGTCTCCTCGAACGTCGCCAGATCGGACTCGACGAACCGGTCCTTCGCCGCAACGACCTCGTCGGTGGAGGAGACCTCCACACCCAGGTGGTCCATCACAGTGGCCCGCTCTGCCTCCCCCTCGAGCAGGACCAGCTTCAACGGCGGCTCGGCAATGGCGAAGTTGGCATAGCCGGGACGACGCTTGGCCGGCTCGGTGCCGAACAGTGCGGTGTAGAAGGCGATCGAGCTCTCCAGGTCGGAGACCCGCAGGGCCAGCTGAACTCGTGACATGATCACTCCTTGATTAGAGGTTCATCGAACCAGTGATCCCAGTCTTGCCATCTGATTCGATGCTTGTCAAGATAGAGATATGTCGAATCAGGAGCCCTGCTGCAGTCCCCTCGCCGCAACCCCTCTGGATGCAGTCGAGGCCGCGACGTTCGCGCCGCTGTTCAAGGCACTGGGCGACCCGGTCCGACTCAGGCTGTTCTCGCTGATCGCCTCCCACCAGGGCGGTGAAGCCTGCGTGTGCGACCTCACCGACGCCTTCGACCTGTCCGGGCCGACCATCTCCCATCACCTCAAGACCCTCAAGCAGTCGGGCCTGGTGGAGGCAGAGCGACGCGGCACCTGGATCTACTACCGCATCCGCCCCGAAATCCTCGCCCAGATCGGTGCCCTGACGACCGTCGCCCGTCCGGTCAGTTGACCTTCATCTCGCCGAGCTCGGACCAGTCGTCCTGCTCGACGCTCTGGCTGATCACCTTCGGCGTGGCGCAGAGGTAGGGCGGCAGCGTCTCCTGCGCCCTCTTGAAGTGGTCTGACTTCACGTGGGCGCTGCCGGCGTCGCCGTCCCGGAATGCCTCCACGAGGACGTACTCATGGGGATCGGACAGGGAGCGCGACCACTCGAACCACAGGCAGCCCTCCTCGGCGTTGGTGGCCGCGGTGAAGTCGGCGGTGATCTCGGACCAGCTGTCGGCATGCTCGGGTTTCACGGGAAACTTGGCGGTGATGAAGATCATCGGTCCTCCTGGGACAGGGGCAGCGGTCGGTGCATCACTGCGACCCTAGCGACCACGGACCGCTGGAAGGACCCCTGGCGAGAGTCGAACCCCACAGCCGATCCCGTCGGCGTCATGGAGGAAAGCACATCCGATTCCGCACACCCATCTCTGCTGCCGCACTTGCCGCAACGACCGCCGTACCCGAGTCGGGCGGCAGGTGGCACATCGACACCGGCAACGGCAACTGCGGCGGCCTCCAGATCAGCGCTTCGACCTGGCGTGCCTTCGGCGGAAAGAAGTTCGCCAAGCAGGCCGACAACGCGTCCAAACCTCAGCAGATCCGGGTCGCCGAGAAGATCCAGAACGCCCAGGGCTGGGGCGCCTGGCCCTCCTGCGCCTGAGGGATCTGTGGGGTCGTTGGCCGGGGTCGGCATACTGGCATCAACATGACTGACCACGAAGACAAGCCCAAGCTCGAGATCGACTGGGTCAAGACGTTCGCGGGTGCGCTCGCCGCCGTCTCCTCGGCCGTGCTCCTCTCGACCCTGGGCGCCGCCGGGACCCTGATCGGCGCTGCGCTCGGCAGCATCATCCTGACCCTCTCCAGCGCCGTCTACTCCCAGGGCCTGGCCCGCAGCAGGGCGAAGCTGGCCGCCGCACAGGAGCTCGCACAGCAGAAGGTCGGGATGGCCAAGGCCGACGTACGCCGGGCCAGCCGCAAGTCGGTGAAGGCCGAGGTGGGCAACGACCTCGACCATGCCACGGAGCAGCTCGACGAGGCCACCAGCGAGCTCGAGGACGCCACTGCGGAGACCGGCGCCCTGACGTGGAAGGAACGGCTCGCAGTCCTCCCGTGGAAGCGGATCGCGGTCGCTGCGGTCGGCACCTTCCTGGTCGCGATGCTGATCATCACCGCCTTCGAGTTGCTCACCGGACGCGCGGTCTCCTCCTACACCGGGGGCTCCGACTCCAAGGACGGCACCTCCATCAGCCGGCTCACCGGAGGCAACTCCGGCGACGACGGCGACAAGCTGGAGAAGGACCAGCGGAAGGACCAGCAGAAGGACCCGGGCCAGCCCACGGGCACCCCGGAGACCTCCGACCCCTCGACCGCCCCCTCGGAGGCGCCCTCGGAGTCGTCGTCCCCCGACGAGGACACCCCGAGCGAGCCGAGCGAGTCCACTCCGCCCGCCGAGACGAGCATCCCGGACGAGGGTGCCGCGACACCGGTCGGCTGATCAGGTGCGGGGCCGAGTGCCGGCCCACTCGCTGGGGCAGACTCGGGCCATGCGTCCCTCAGCCGCGCTCTGCGCTTCCTTGCTCCTGCTCGTCATCGCCGGCTGCGGGGGCGGGGAGGGGGGTGCCTCGCTCCACGACTCACCCCACGATGTCCGCTCGGTGGCTCCCGCACGCGACCTCTCCTCCCCGTGTGACCTGATCCCCGACGACACGCTCGCCCGCGTCGTGGCCGCGGTTGCCGACCAGGCTTCCCGGTCCCTCGACCCGAGCGTCGGGCTCAAGGGCGGCGACGAGGACCTCCTCGCCTGCAACCTGCTGCCCGTCTCGCTGCCCCAGTCGCTCGCCGTCGGCTTCGGCGAGATCGGCCCGGACCAGTCGTTGGAGGAGTTCGTCGCGGAGGGGGAGTCGCTCGAACGCCTCGAGGAGGTCGGTGACGAAGCCGTGCTCTCCACGAGCGGTGATGACGACGTACGCATCGTGGTTCGCACCGGGGAGGCAATGGTGATGGTCGACTCCGACTTCCTCGACCGCGACCTGCTCGTGGAGCTGGCCGCAACGACCGCGGACGAGGTCGCCGAGCAGGGCGCTCCCGAGCCGATCGAGCTTCCCGACGCCTGCCCTCCCGTCGACGACACACACATCGTCAACGAGGTCGGGCAGGTCGTCCTGGCGCGCGGCTCCGCGCCCGACGACGGGCCCCGCGACTGCCAGTACGCCGGCGCCGACCGCTACCTGCACGTCAGCATCGCAGACCCGGACCAGGCCGGCCACGCCACCGAACCGGTCGAGGTGGATGGCGCCACCGCTTGGTTCGACGAGCCCGGCCAGGTGGTGCGCGTCGTGGACGACTCGTGCGTGATCGAGGCG
>JAKDNC010000409.1 GCA_030452025.1 Nocardioides sp.
CGAGGAGGCCCTTCGGGACGTCGGTCTGGTATTTGTAATAGATCTTGTGCTCCAGGCTGGCCCAGAAGTCCATCGCGACCGTGCGCAGCTGGAGCTCGACGGTGACGTCGACGACCCGGTCGGAGAGATGGACCGGAGTGGAGACCAGCGCGTGCAGGCTGCGGTAGCCGTTGGGCTTCGGGGTGGCGATGTAGTCCTCGATCTCGATGACGGTCAGGTCCGGCTGGGAGCGGAGCAGGTCGAAGACCCGATACACGTCGGAGGTGAAGCTGCAGGTGATCCGGACCCCGGCGATGTCGGTCACGTTCTCCCGGATCGAGTCGATCGAGGGCTCGAAGGCCCGCTTCTGGATCTTGGCGTAGATGCTCTCCGGCGACTTCACCCGCGAAGAGACGTGTTCGATCGGGTTGTAGGCGTGCAGGTGGGTGAACTCCTCCTGGAGGATGGCGATCTTGGTGGTCACCTCGTCGATGCCGAATTTGTACTCCATCAGCAGGCGGGTCAACTGTGCCCGCAGCTCCTGGAAGTCTTGCAGGTTCGGGATCTTGCCGAAGGACTCGATGCTCACGACTCGATGATAGGCAGCGATGCCACACTGGAGGCTGAGCACGAGACGCCCGAAGAGTGAGAGGTCCAGTTCGATGCCTGAGTTGAGTAGTCCCGTCAAGGAGTTCGTCGAGGCCGTCAACGCCCACGACGAGGCCTCCTTCCTGGAGGCCTTCGGGGACACCGGAGCAGTCGACGACTGGGGCCGGCAGTTCGTCGGGACCGAGGAGATCAAGGCCTGGAGCGACAAGGAGTTCCTCGGCGCCCGAGGCAAGATGGACGTCCAGGCGGTCGCCGAGGAGGCGGGTCGGGTGATCCTGGTTGCCGACTGGCACAGCAACCACGCCAACGGGCTGAGCCAGTTCACCTTCGACCTGGACGAGGACCAGATCACGAAGATGACCATCCGCGGTGCCCACTGATCCCGTGTCCCCCACCGATGACGCCCGCTCGATGCGCGAGCGGATGCTCGCCGGCGACCTCTACCTGGCCGATGACCCGGAGCTGATCGCGGGCATTCAACGGGCCCAGCGGTTCATGGCGACCTACAACACGCCGACGACGGACCGGGAGACCCGGGGCAAGGCCCTTGACGGAGCGCTCGGCGCGATCGGCGAGGATTCGGAGATCCGGCCGCCGTTCCATGTCGACTACGGCGAGAACATCCGCATCGGTGCTCGGTTCTTCGCGAACTTCGGGCTGGTGGCGCTGGACTGCTGCCCGATCACCGTCGGCGACGACGTACAGCTCGGGCCGAACGTGCAGCTGCTGACGCCGCTGCACCCGATGGAGGCGCGGGCGCGCCGCGACAAGTGGGAGTACGCCGCCCCCATCACGGTCGGCGACAACGTCTGGATCGGCGGGGGCGCGATGATCCTGCCCGGCGTGAGCATCGGCGACAACGTCGTGATCGGCTCGGGGTCCGTGGTCACCAAGGACGTGCCCGCCGACACCCTGGCCGTGGGCAACCCGGCCAGGGTGATTCGCGAGCTGCACGGGTAGCAGGACGGCGAGTAGAGGCGGCTCCGGGTCGACCGTCAGCTAGTGTCGGCGATCTTGTCGGCCTGCTTGTTCAACAGCTCGACCACCCGGTCGGTGTCCGGTTTGCCGCCGGGTTGTTCGACCCAGACAATCACCACGTGGCCTTGGGTGTAGCCGTAGGCACGCACGGCATACGACTTCGGTGCCGAGCCTTCGCCGCGATGGGTGACCTCACTGGCGGAGAGCCCCCAGTTGGGGTAGGAGTCGCTGACGCCACCGAGAGCCTCACCTTGCACGGACACGCCCTCGGGGACACAGTCGCCGCCGTCATAGGTCATGTGAGTCTCAGCTTCGACCCAGGTCTCCTCGGGCGTGGGCCAGGCGCCGATCACTGTGGTCTGTGTGCCGCCGTCGACCTCACGTGTGAACGACCGCACGTCCCCATCGGCGGCGTCGCCCCAGAGATAGGCACCATCGACGGTGTCGCAGCCCTTTACTGCCTGGGTCAGCAGATCCGTGCCCGAGTCCGCCTCGGCCGCCTCGACCTCCGAGGCATCCAGCAGCACGTCTCCTTCGGACGACGTCTCGTCGTCGGTGCAGCCGGCAACCGCCACCAGCAGGGCGATGGTTGCGACGCGAGCCAGCCGCTCCAACACGCCTTGACCTGATCTCTGCTTCATCGTCCGTACGCTTCCAGTGTGGCCTCAGCATCACGGACCGCAGGACCGTAATCGGTCTTCGCACGGTTCGAGACGTCGCTCATCCTGTCTCCCCAGTCGTTGTCCTCCAGCCAGGAGTCGTAGGCAGCTTGGTCAGCGCCGGAGAGATTGTTGAGGTCCTCCGTGCCGTCCATGCCCTCGGGCAACTGGTCCGGCGGGATACTGCGCCAGATCGCGTCGCGTACCAGAGTGGCACGGACGTCCTTGTTGTCTGCGAAGATCGCGCCGAGCTCGGAGTTGAGCTCGCCACGGGAGTCCTGGTGATTGGCCTCGGCGATCTCGGCACTGACCAGGTCAACTAGGGTGCCCACGCCCGGGGCCGATCCGAACTTGGTGTCCTTGAGCAGCCCCGCAGAGACGCTGACCGCCTCGTCGACGTTCTGGTTGTAGTTCTCGTCGGCGGCCAGTGCCTCCTCTGCCGCGTGGCTATTGGCACCGAAGTCGATCGCGCCGTGGACCTGCGTGCCGATCAGGGACTCGGTGTCCAACGTGATCTGGCTCGGGTCGTCGATCCCGTCCATCTCGTGCAGCAGTTCCTCGAAGGTCTGGGCGTTGTTGTAGCCGGTGAGGATCTCGCGGCCCGCGTCGTCCTTGCTCAGCTCGGCCAACATCAGCAGCGTGGCCCGTTCATCGCCGTTGGTGTTGAAGCGGGCGTCGTTGAACACGCTGCCATCACTGGTGTCCACGCCTGGATTGGGGTTGGTGGCGTCCAGACCCGTGTGGACCGAGGGCATGTAATGACCCACCACGTTCGACAGGCTCTCGCGCACCCGTGGGTCCAGGATGTCTTCCTCGGAGAAGCGAGGAGCGTCCTCACCCGAAGGCATCTGCCCATAGGTCGACGAGACGATCTCCTCCACGATGTCAACCGATCGCTCATCAGCCCCCTCACCGGTGGTGGCGGCCTCGAACGCATCCCCGAGGTGGTTCATCGCGTTGGGGTAGGTGGTGGTGTCCTGGCCGCCTTGCCAAGTGAAGCTCGTTGGCCAGTCGCGATCGTGGAGCAGGTAGTCCACGCGAGGCAACTGCGGCTCTTCACCAGGTGCGTAGACGGTCTCGTTGGTGAAGAACTCCCGTGCGGCCTCCGGATTGGACCCGATTCCCTCCATCAGGCCGCCCATCGGGTCCATCCCGGAGGGATCGTCGTCGTCCCATCCTTCGGTGTAGTCCAGCCGGGTCCACCTGGGTGTGGGCACCCCAGCGTGCGACTGGGGCCCTCTTGGCTCCGGTCGGATGACGTCGTCCCACGGCAGGCGGCCGTTGTTGTCCTCGGCGTACTCCTGTTCGAACCACAGCATGTCTGTGCCCACGTGGTTGAGGAAGTGCGAGGAGTGCTCGCCTTCGCCCAGGAGCGGGCCCAGCAACTGGTACCCGTAGACGTCGTAGCTGGTCCCGGCGCCATTGGCGCGGGGATCCTCCGATGGCGGAGGGATCGTGAACTCCTCGCGCCCGGCTTTCATCAGCTGGGCGATCCAGTCGGCGGACACCCGGTCGTCTCCGCCCGGATCCGGGCCGCGGTCCCTGACCTCCGGCTGCACGCCCCGAGTGCCGGCCGCCAGCAAGGCGCCCAGTGCGGTTACTGCCTTAACGGTATGATCATGACCTTACA
>JAKDNC010000410.1 GCA_030452025.1 Nocardioides sp.
GCAACGAATGCGTCGCGACGGCCGGTCTCCCACGATCCTCTGGTTGTTGTTGCCGGTCGGCAGTCTCAGCGCCGGTGCCGGAGTGCTCACCGCCGTCACCGTCCTCGCTTTCGGGCTCTCACGCGACCGGCGTCGGGACCTCGTGCTTTGCGCGGGTGTGGCCGCCGCGAACGCGCCCTGGATCGTGGCCGGCCTGCTCCACGCCGGCAATGCCACCGCTGATCCGGTCGGCGCGGCGGTCTTCGCGTTGCGCGGCGAGGGTCACCTGCCGGAGCCCCTGACTGCGTTCGGGCTGGGAGGCATCTGGAATTCGGAGGTCGTTCCGGTGACTCGCGAAGGGGCTCTCGCCGTGGTCTCGCTGGTGCTGGTGGTGGTGCTGCTGGTCGCCGGTCAAGCAGCCTGGCGGCGCACGACGCCGGGGCGGGACCAGGTCGCGTTCCTGGTCTGCTGGGGAGTCGGATGGGGCCTTGCGGTGGCAGGCTGGGCGGCGCCCGACGCCGCCGGCTGGATCGGTGACCACATTCCGGGGGGCGGCCTGTTGCGGGACGGGACCCGCCTGCTCGGCCTGTGCGCGCTGGTGCTGGCGACCGTGGTCGCCCACGGAGCCGTGCGGGTCGCTGGCGCGATCCGGGAAAGGGAAGGTCGGCTACTGGTGACTGCTCTTCTCGGGGTGGTGCCGCTGTCGTTCATGCCCGACGCAGGGTGGGGCGCCTCAGGGTCGCTGCGACCGGTCGACTACCCCGCGAGCTATCAGACGGTGCGTGAGGTGCTGGGCGACGTGGGCGGGGCCGACGTCCTCGTCCTGCCTTTCTCGAGCTACCGCGCACCGTCGTGGAACAACGGACACAAGGTGCTCGATCCAGTCGGGCGTTACCTCATCCCCGACTTCGTGGTCAGCGACGACCTGGTCGTGTCGGACCGTACGGTCGATGGGGAGGACCCCCGCGGAGCCGAAGTACGCCGGGCGCTCGGGGCAGGTGGTCCGCGCGAGGTCTCTGCCGAGTTGGTGGACCTGGGAATCGGCGCCGTGGTGGTTTCGCGCGACGCCCCCGGTGAGTTTCCGCGGATCGCCGGCGAGGTCGTCGCCCGGACACCAGAGCTCATCGCACGCCGACTCGAGGATGTCACCGTGACGCGGGTCTCACCATGGTGGCGGATCGCGATGGGCGGGGCCTGGATGCTCTACCTGTTGCCAGGGATTCTCATGGGGGTTCTCGCGGGAATGCGAATCCTCAGGCGGCGTGTCTGAAGTGTTTCTGCTGCCAGGATCGGCTGCTACACTCGCGTCAACCTAGGGAGGGTTAACTACTGTGGGAAGCAGCATTATCGGCGCGATTGCCGCGCTCGTACTTGGTTCGGCCGTCGCGGGAGCAACCGTTTTCGGGTTGGTCTCGTCTCAGACTGCCACCCCTGACCAGTCGCCTGCCAACGTTGAGCAGCCGACTGTTCAGTACGGCACCAACTAATAGGCGACCGAACCAGGTCCATCACAACATCGGACCCGGAGGGGGATTCTCCCCTTCCGGGTCTGATGTGTGCACTCGCTCGCCCTCAAGGACCGTGGTGACCACCAGCGCGAACGAGTGCTGGGCGTGCTCCCAGGTGTAATGCTGGCTCATGCTCCGTGCCCCTGAGGACAGTTCCTTCAACAGGTGCTCGTCGTTGAGGATCCTGCGCAGCCCTTCCACGAACCCCTCGAAGTCCTCGGCCAGGATGCCGGAGAATCCATCATTGATGGATTCTTGCGTTCCCCCGGCGGAGCGATAGGCGACCGTGGGCGTGCGGTGCATCCCGGCCTCACCGATGACCAGTCCCCAGCCTTCCTTGAGCGACGGCAACGCCATCACCCAGGACTCGGCATAGATCTGGTGCTTCCGCTCCTCGTCGACGTGGCCCAAGAACCGGACCCACTCGGCGGCCCCGACGCTGGCAGCGTGAGCCTCGAGCTGCTCAGCCCACCAGCCGTCGCCGACCACGGTCAGGCATAGATCCGGGAGCTCCTCTCGGAGCCTGACGCATGCGTCGATCGCCTGCTCGACCTGCTTGTGGGGGACGAGCCTGCCGACGGTGCACACCGACGGTTCCGGTGATTTGTCGATGTCCATGGCCGCCGGCTGCTCGGTGCCGTTGTGGACGACCGCGATGCGGGAGCGGTCGATGCCCAGGCCGACCAGCTCCTCCAACGTTGCTCGCGACACGGCGACGTACTGCGAACCGCGGTAGAGGCGTGGCGCGAGACGACTCTCGATCCACCAACCGATCCTGCCGGTCAACCCGGGATAGACAACCGGCCACTGCTCACGGTGGACGTGGTGGACCAGCACGACCACGGGTTTCCTGGACAGCAGGCGGGTGAAGAACGGCATCCCGTTCTGCACGTCGACGATGAGGTCGTGCCTTCCGAAACGACCCGTGGCGAGCGCGAGGAGCCCACGGGCGTAGACGGCCATCTTGGAGCCGCGCCGGTGGAAGCGCACTCCGTCCACGACCTCGTCTCGTGGGGCAGCGCCGTGCTCGGCGCAGAAGATGCTCACGCGAGCGCCACGCGCGCCCAGCCCTCTCGCGATCTGCTCGAGGTACACCTCGGCGCCGCCACCTTCGGGGTTGCGGGTGTCGCGCCAACTGAAGAAGACGATGTGGCGTCCGTGCAGGGAGATCGGTGACATTCGGCGAAGCCTAGCGACTCGCGTCGGGTAAGGTCACCGCGTGTTCCGCCGAGCTGCCTCAACCCGTGGTCCCTGGCGTGCTTCTTTGGGCCGTTCGTTGCGACTTCTCCGTGAGTTCCGATATGAACAGCCCGACCCGGCGCGCTTCTACACCGCGCTGGCCGACGACTCCGTCCAGCAGTTGTCGCAGTACGCCGAGCTGGCGGGCCGCAGTGTCCTGGACGTCGGTGGCGGACCCGGCTACTTCCGGGACGCCTTCCGCGCCGAGGGGGCGTCGTACTTCGCCCTCGACGCCGACGTCGGCGAGCTCTCGGGGCTGGGCGACATCGCCTCCGGCACAGTGATCGGAAGCGGTATGCAACTGCCGTTCGCCGACGACGCGGTGGACCTCACCTACTCCTCCAACGTCCTGGAACACGTCGAGAAGCCTTGGCAGATGGCCGAGGAGATGGTGCGGGTCACCAGGCCGGGGGGAGTGGTCTTCATCAGCTACACCGTCTGGTTCGGCCCCTGGGGTGGGCACGAGACTGCGCCGTGGCACTATCTCGGCGGCCGGTATGCGCGCGCCCGGTATGCCCGAAAGCATGGGGTGCAACCGAAGAACAAGTTCGGTGAGTCGTTGTTCAAGGTCACGGTCCGTGACGGCGTCGAGTGGGCGCGGGCCCAGCAGGGGGCTGAGGTCGTGGACCTCACTCCGCGCTACAACCCCCGCTGGAGCCGGTGGCTGATGTTCGTGCCCGGTGTGCGGGAGGTGGCGACGTGGAACCTGGCGATCGTCCTGCGCAAGAAGTAGCCGACACGCAGGACGCAGCCGGTCGAACCACCCTCCGCACCATCGCAGGTTGCGCACTGCTCGTCGGCCTCGCCTTCATCCAGTCCCCGGGGCAGATGATTGCTGACACCAAGTTTGACCTCGCCGTCGACCCGGCGAAGTTCCTTGTCAGGGCGCTGCACCTGTGGGACCCCCAGGGGGCGTTCGGGCAGCTCCAGAACCAGGCCTACGGCTATCTCTGGCCGATGGGACCGTTCCACATCCTCGGTGCCGGGCTCGATCTCCCTGACTGGGTGACGCAACGGCTGTGGTTGGCCGTGGTGCTCTGTGTGGCGTTCGTCGGCGCCGCCCCGCTGGCCCCCGCGCTGGGGGTAAGTCGCGCCGTCGCCTGCCGGATAGTCGGATTAGCCTATTCG
>JAKDNC010000411.1 GCA_030452025.1 Nocardioides sp.
TCCTGCCTCATCGTGGGCCCCTGATGAGAGCCAGATGAGAATCCCCTCATCCGAGGCCGTCCTGACGACCTCGAACGGGCCGGACTAGCCTGACGCCATGACGACATTGGGTGAAGTGGTCGACCTCCTGCATGAGTGGTATCCCCCGTCCACGGCGGAGGGCTGGGACGCCGTCGGGCTGGTGTGGGGCGACCCGGAGTCGACCGTCAAGAAGGTCATGTTCGCCGTCGACCCGACCCTCGAGGTCGCACGCGAGGCCGCCGACTGGGGGGCAGACCTGCTCGTCTGCCATCACCCGCTGTTCCTGAAGGCGGTCAATGGCTTCGCCGCGACGACGCCGAAGGGGAAGATCCTCCAGACGCTGGTCGCTGCCGACTGTGCGTTGCTGACCGCGCACACCAACGCCGACCAGGCCGTCGCCGGTGTCTCCGAGGCACTCGCCCTGACGCTCGGCCTCACCGACCTCGATCCGATCCTCCCCGCGCCCGAGTCTCCGCTGGACAAGCTCACCGTCTACGTCCCCCAGGACGCTGCGGCCCCGGTGCGCGCCGCGATCAGCGACGCCGGCGCTGGAAACGTGGGTCTCTACGACCACTGCTCGTTCACCACGGTGGGGCTGGGACGGTTCCGCCCGCTCGAGGGCGCCGAGCCTGCGATCGGCAGCGTCGGCGACCTCGAAGTCGTCGACGAGGACCGTCTCGAGGCAGTGCTGCCCCGACGCATGCGCAGCAAGGTCGTGGCCGCGATGAGAGAGGCCCATCCCTACGAAGAGCCCGCCTACGACATCAGCGAGATCGCCGACTCCGGCCTCAACCGGGTCGGCACCGGACGGATCGGCAACCTCGCGCCGATGTCGTTGCGCGAGTTCGCCCAGGTGGTCGCCGAGACCGTGCCCGAGACCGCCCACGGCGTACGCGTCGGTGGCGATCCGGATCGCGTCGTACGACGGGTGGCGGTGTGTGGCGGAGCGGGTGACTTCCTGCTCGACCAGATGGCCGCCGGGGACGCCGATGTCTACCTCACCAGTGACTTGAGGCACCATCCCGCAGCCGAGTTCCTGGAGAAGGGGGGCCCGGCGTTGATCGACGTTGCGCACTGGGCTGCGGAGTCCACCTGGCTGCCGGTGGTGCAGGCGCGACTCGACGAAGCCATGGGGGATACGGTGGGCACCCGAGTGAGCACCCTGCCCACCGACCCGTGGTCATTTCGTATCTGAGGAGCCGACGCTGAAAGCCGACCCGTTTGCCCAGTTGAAGTTGCTCGAAGTCGCCCAGATCGACTCGAAGATCGGGCAGTTGCGTCACCAGTTGCGGGCGCTTCCCGAGCACAAGCAGATCGCCGAGATCGAGGCCAACCGCACCGAACAGGTGAATGCGACCCGAGATGCCCAGATTCTCGTCGATGACCTGACCCGCGAGCAGAAGAAGGCCGACGCCGACGTCGAGCAGGTCAAGGCTCGCCGTCAGCGCGATTTGAGCCGGATCGACCAGGGACTGATCACCAACCCCAAGGACCTGCAGCGGATGAACCAGGAGCTCGTCTCGCTCGAGCGTCGGATCTCCTCCCTGGAGGATGACGAGCTCGACGTGATGGAGCGGCTCGAGGCCGCCCAGAAGCACCTTGACCACTGCTCGGGTGAGCTCGCCGAGAGCGAGGCACGACTCGCGGAGTTCACCGAGTCGCGGGACGGGAAGGGCGCGGGTCTCAAGGAGGAGTTCACCGCCGCCACCACGCAGCGGGCGAGCGCGATCGAGGGGCTGCCCGAGGACCTGCTCGGCCTCTACGAACGCATCCGCGAGAAGCAGGGCGTCGGCGCTGCAGCCCTGCGGGCCCGGGAGTGCGGCGGCTGCCACATGAAGCTCAACGCGGCGGACCTTGCCGTGATCGCCAGGGCACCCGAGGACGAGGTCGTGCGTTGCGAGGAGTGCACGCGGATCCTCGTCCGGACCGCCGAGTCCGGGCTGTGAGGCCGGATTGTGAGGCGCGACCGTGAGCGGCGGCCCACGCTCGGTCGTCATCGAGGCCGACGGGGGCTCGCGAGGCAACCCCGGCCCGGCGGGGTACGGCGCGGTCCTCAAGGACGCCGAAACCGGTGAGGTGATCGTCGAGGACCGCCGAAGCCTCGGTGTCGCCTCCAACAACGTCGCCGAGTACAACGGCCTCATCGGCGGCCTGCGGATGGCCGCAGAGTTCGCCCCCGACGCGAACATCGAGGTCCGGATGGACTCCAAGCTCGTCGTCGAGCAGATGTCGGGCAACTGGAAGATCAAGCATCCGGACATGTTGCCGCTCGCGGCCGAGGCGAGGCAGCTGGCACCGGCCGGTACGACGTACACGTGGATCCCGCGGGCGCAGAACGGGCACGCCGACCGGCTGGTCAACGAGGCCCTCGACGGCATCCGCGACGGCGTCACCGTCTCAGTCACAGCCGACCCGACGGCGGACCCAGAGTTGGTGGAGCCAGAGCTGGTGGAGCCAGAGCTGGTCGAGAAGCGGAAGCAGCACCCGAAGGCGTCCCGCGGCTGGTCCGGCGCCGCGCACGTGCCGACCACGCTGATCCTGGTCCGGCACGGCGTCACGCCGCACACCCTGGAGAAGCGATTCTCCGGGGGCCTGGCCAGCGCCAACCCAGGCCTCAGCGAGGAGGGCCGGACGCAGGTCCGTGCCACCGCCGAGTGGCTCGCGCCGATCTCCGGCGAGATCGACGCCGTCGTGGCCTCACCGGTACGCCGCACCATGGAGTCCGCGGAGATCGTCGGCGCCGTCCTCGAGAAGCGCGTCGACGTGGAGCCCGGGTTCGCCGAGATGGAGTTCGGCGAGTGGGACGGGATGACCTTCACCGAGGTTGCCGAGAAGCGCAAGGATGAGCTCGACGCCTGGCTCGGCAACCTCGACGTCGCGCCCACCGGAGGGGAGTCCTTCCGTCAGGTTGAGGAACGGGTGTTGGAGGGGCTTCGGCGCACCCTCGCCGCGCACACCGGTCGGACGATCGTGGTGGTCAGCCACGTGACGCCGATCAAGACTCTGGTCTCCCACGCACTCAAGGCTCCACTCGAAGCCGTCTATCGCATGGAGCTGACACCCGCGTCGGTGACCGTGCTGTCGTGGTATGGCGTCGGCGCTGAAGCCGACCCGCACGCGTCGATGCGGCTCTACAACGCCCGTCCGGGCGAAGGCGGGTTCGTCTGAGCACGTCCCTCGGGGCCCGACTCTTGGGGCCCGACTCATGGGGCCCGACTCTTGGGATCAGACCTCTTCGACAACTACGTCGAGCTGGGTGCCTTTTGCCGTGGGCTCCTGCACCTCCACGAACCAGCCCAGGTCACGCAGCTGCTCGGCGAACTTCACCGGGGTCCTCGGGTTGCCGCCGTCTTCGAGCACGGCGCGCACGATACGACCCTTGGTGGCCTTGTTGAAGTGACTGACCACCTTGCGTGTGCCGTTGTGCTCGTGCAGCACCCGCACCGTCGCCACGCGGCGGGCGAGATCGGCCGACGGCCGCCAGAACGCGGCGTACATCCCGGAGCGGAGGTCGACCAACAGCCCGTTGCCGAGCGTGCCGAGGACAGCCGGCTCGAGGTGCTCGCGCCAGAAGCCTGCGACCGAGCCGATGCCCGGGAGCGTGGTGTCGCCGGAGAGGCGGTAGGACGGGATGTGGTCGCCGGGCCGAACGATCCCGAAGAGCGACGAGGTGACCGCCACGCGGGAGGAGGCCCGGCGCTTCGCTGAGCCGGAGAGCGTTGTGAGGTCCAGGGCGTCGAAGAGCACACCGGTGTAGATCCGGTCGGCGCGCGTCGTGTGCGCCGTGCGCAGGTCGGCGTTGGCCGTGACCAGG
>JAKDNC010000412.1 GCA_030452025.1 Nocardioides sp.
GGTACGACGCGGCCAACCTCGCCGAGCCCACGAAGTGGCTCCTGGTCCCGCTGCTCGCGGCAACACTGCTGGTCGAGACGTCCGCGCCCCGCACCCGACTCGTGACCACCGTCCTGGTCGCGTTGGGCTTGTCGTGGCTGGGTGACGTCCTCCCACAGTTCGCCGACGGTGATGCGGCGTTCCTGATCATGGTCGGCTGCTTCCTGCTGGCCCAGCTCACCTTTATCGCCGCCTTCCGGCCGTACGCCGGCAGCAGCATCCTCACCGTCGGGCGAGTGCTGCTGCTCCCCTACGCCGCCGTGATCGTGGCACTCATCGTCCTCTGTGCCCCGGGTGCTGGCGGCCTGCTCGTCCCGGTGCTGATCTACGGCGCGTGCCTGGGCGCGATGGCCGTGCTCGCGACCGGTGTGAACGGACTCGTCTGGGCCGGTGGCACCACGTTCCTGGTCTCGGACGCACTGATCGCTCTGGAGGCCTTCTCCGACCGGATCTCCGTCCCGCACAACGACTTCGCCGTGATGCTCACCTACGTCGTCGCGCAGCTGCTGATCGTCCTCGGCACGATCGAGAAGCAACGCGAAGGGTAGGTCTGGCACCACCTCCTTCGGGGTGCCCACACCATCGCGGAGCGCTCCGCGACCCCGAAGACTCGAGGCATGCCCCTCGATACGACCCCCCAGGCCAGCCGCCGGCCCACCGGTGGATCCGACTTCGCAGATCTCCGACGTCGCATCGACGACGCCGGGCTCCTCGAGCGGCGTGCTGGCCACTACACCGCCCGGTTCGTCCTGGTCGGCCTGGCACTGGTCGCCACCTGGACGCTCTTCTTCACCGTGGGCAACACCTGGTGGCAGTTGCTCACGGCAATCCCACTCGCTGTCGTCTTCGCCCAGCTCGCGCTGCTCGCCCATGACATCGCCCACCGACAGGTCTTCCGCACCCGGCGGCCCAGCGAGATCGCAGGAAGAATCGTGGGCAACCTCGGAGTCGGGATGAGCTACGGCTGGTGGATGGACAAGCACACACGTCATCACGCGAACCCCAACCACGAGGATCTCGACCCAGACGTCTCACCCGACGTGCTCATCTGGTCCTCCGCCCAGGCGCGCGACGCCAAGGGCCTGGCCCGGTTCGTGGGGCGTCACGAGGCATTCCTGTTCTTCCCGCTGCTGACCCTCGAGGCGTGGAACCTCCACCTGTCGGGCATCAAGGCCGTGCTGAGTCCCGGCCTGAGACGTCGTCGTCTCGAGGCCGCACTTCTGGCTGCTCACGGCGTCGGCTATGCCACCCTCGTCCTCTTGACGCTCTCCCCCGGACGTGCGGTCGCGTTCATCCTGCTCCACCAGGCCCTGTTCGGGCTCTACCTCGGCTGCTCGTTCGCGCCGAACCACAAGGGCATGCCGACCCTGAGGGATGGTGAGCGGCTCGACTTCCTGCGAAAGCAGGCCCTCACCTCCCGCAACGTGCGTGGTTCGGCGCTGACAGATGTGGCCCTCGGCGGGCTGAACTACCAGATCGAGCACCACCTGTTCCCGAGCATGCCCTGCCCCAACCTGCGCAGGGCCCAGCCGATCGTGCGCGGCTTCTGCGCCGAGCATGGCGTGGAGTACGCCGAGGCGGGCCTGATCGAGTCGTATGCGATCGCGCTGCGCCACATGCACGCGGTCGGTGAGCCGCTCCGCTCGGAGGCCAAGGCCTAACGCTTGCGGACCTGCGCCAGGACGGCCCGGAACTGGGCCCGGGCACCGGCCGGGTTGGGATGGGCCGGGATCCCGACGGACACGCCATTGAGCGAGACGCCGAGCACCTCGGCGTACCTCGTCAGTGGTCCCTGACAGACGTCGTGTCCGAGCGTCGCGCGGTAGGTGTCGACGAATTCCGCTCCCCCGATCCGGGCGGCTCGGCGCACCATTGCGTTGAGCTTCAGGAAGGTGGCGTGTAGGTAGCGCATGTCCGGGTCGGTCATCGGCACCCGCGGGTAGCAGCCCCTGGGTGCCACCGCGGCCAAGTAGTCCACCATCAGGATCCGTGCCTTTGGGGAACGCCGGCGCACCTCGCGGATCGCCCTGACCAGCTTGGGTCGCGCGAGCCGGATGTTCCGTGCCAGCTGGTCCACACCTCCCTTCGTGAGGCGCTCCTTGCAGCCACCGAGCGGCAGACCCGACGGCACACCCGCAGGCAGCACGATGCCGACCGGAAGGGCGTTCAGACAGCTCAGCGCTGCCGAGGAGATGCCGGCGTCATTGCCGCCGATGCCGATCGTGACCAGGTCGGTCTTCTTCGTCAGACGGTCGAACTGGGCCGGGTTGGTGCCGCCGGCCGGCAGCCCGGACTGGGGCCGGTAGAAGTCGTCGGTGGTCGCGGACCCGCAGGTCGCGTCCCGGTGCACCTTCACCCGAAGCTCCTTGGCAAGAAGCTTCGGGTAGTTGGTCTGGGACTGGGCGCAATCAAGCGGAGCGTGGCGCGCGTCCGGCAGGCCGTGGAGGTCGAGCAACTTCACGTCCGCCGACCACGAGTCACCCAGGGAGACGTACTCCTGGTAGACGGGTCGCGGCTGCGCCGGCTCCACCGCGGCGTCGGCCGGGGAGCCGTGACCGGGCACCACGGGCAGCACCAACCCCAGGGTGAGGGCGGCGAGCAGGACTGGACGGGGACGCAAGGCGGGCAACATGTACCACCAACGGCCGGGCACCCGTACAGGTCACGCGATGCCTGTCGGAGAATGGGAGCGATGTCGGGAAGAGAAGTCTGGTACGTCAGCTACGGATCCAACTTGTCGCGCCTGCGACTCGGTTGCTACATCGCCGGCGGCCGGCCACCGGGGGCCTCCGTGACGTACGCCGGGGCACGTGAGCGCACCATGCCGGTCGAGGACCTCGCGCTGGACCTGCCGGGGAGTCTCTACTTCGCCGGGGACTCCCGCGTCTGGGGCGGAGCCACGGCGTTCTACGACCACGACGTCCCGGGCCCCACGCCCGCACGCGCCTACCGGATGAGCGTCGAGCAGTTCGTCGACGTTGCCGCCCAGGAGATGAACCGGCTGCCAGACCCCGAAGACCCGCTCGCAGACGTCGTCCACGACGGGCTGTCCGACGGACGCCACGAAGCCGGACCGGGGGTCTACGAGACACTGATCGAGGTCGGTCACCACGACGGGCTGCCGATGCTCACGTTCACCGCACCCCACGGCCTCGACGCGGTCCCGCACACGCGGCCGCGAGCGGCGTACCTCGCCATGCTTGCGGAGGGTCTGCGTGACTCTCACGGCTGGGACGAGGAGCGGATCACGGCGTACTTCGCCTCCCGGATCCGGTGACCTGGCGCCCACGGCCCGCTCGGATCACACCGGGTGGCTGCAGATGCCGTTCCAGTGCTTGAGAGCCACCTTCGCCACGCCCTTCGGGCCGACGTTGTATTCCACGACCGCCTTGCAGGTCTTCTTTCCGCAGTGTGTGTATTCCCGGGTGAAGCCGCCCGCACCCCCATCGCCGAAGGTGCCGTTGGTTCCGAAGAGGTGGCGGATGTGGAGTCGGGTCTGTCCCTTCGCGGCCTGGACGAACTCCGCGTGGCTCACGCAGCGGGGGCTGCCACCATCGGGGCCGGCGTCCGCAGCGGCGCCACCGATGCTGAGCAGCGGTGCCGCTGCCACGGCTGCGACAGCGGTCATGGCCAGAGCAAGTGTCCTGATCATTTGCTCACGCTAACTTGCCCTCTCCAACGATGGTCAAGCCGGAAACCATCTGCGTCCTAGGCTGGGGGCGTGAACGGTGACCGGCGGACAAACGGCAGACGCGGCGCCCTGGCCCTCGGTTCCGGGGGTGCTCGGGGCT
>JAKDNC010000413.1 GCA_030452025.1 Nocardioides sp.
CGGCGCCGGTTGGGGGGGCGCTTCGGCGCGCTCAGAGCGTGATCGGGTCCGCCGACGGACGGCGGCGGGTGGCCGACGTCGATCCGCGGTCCGGGCAGCACCAGGGGACGAAGAGTCGGCGATGGCATGGCGCCACGCGCAACCGCACCCACCGTGGAGGTACGCGAAAGTGCTTCCGCCATGCTTCCCCTTGATCCGGACGAAACTGGTCTCCGGGGAGTGCAACGACAAAGTTACCGGCAGGTTATGCACCCACCGTTCGCACAGGTCAGACCGGGCGGGTGCCGAGCATCTCCCGCGCCTGCACCGGGGTCATCACCGCCCGCTGGGCCAGCTCGCCCATCGCGACGGCGCGCTCGACGAGCTGGGCGTTGCGTTCGACCGGGACCCCCTTGGCCAGGGTGAGGACGTCTTCCATCCCGACGCGCAGGTGGCCCCCCTTGGCCAGGGCGGCGAGGCCGACCGGAAGCGTCGTGCGACCGATCCCGGTGGCGCCCCAGCTGGTCACCTCGGCGGGCAGGGCAGCCACCGCTGCGACCAGGGCATCGGCGGTGCCGGGCATCGCGCCCGGGACACCCATCACCAGGTCGACGTGGACCTTGCCGCCGTAGGGTGGGCCGAACTTCGCCAGCAGCCGGCCGAGCGCGTGGACGTGACCGAGGTCGAAGAGCTCGAACTCCGGAACCACCTCGCGCTCCTGGGAGAGCTGGTAGAGGTCGGTGATGAAAGGCCACGGGTTGGAGAAGACCGCGTCGCCGAAGTTCGTCGTGCCCATCGTCAGCGAGCAGGAGTCCGGCGCCGCGTCGAGGACCTTCAACCGATCCTCGAGCGGGTCGTGCACCGAGCCGCCCGTCGAAAGCTGGACGATCAGACCGGTCCCCTCGCGCAGCGCCGCCACGGTGTCCTTGAGTCGTCCGCCGTCAAGGGTCGGGTGATGCGCGTCGTCGCGGATGTGTACGTGGACCATCGCCGCGCCCGCCGCCTCGCACTCCTGCGCGGTCGCGACGAGCTCGGCCAGCGTCGTCGGCAGCTGGGGACACTCGTCCTTGGCAGTCTCGGCACCTGTCGGTGCCACGGTGATGAGCAGCGGATCGGCCATGTCCCGTATCGTGCCAGACGTCGCCTCCATCCGCCGATCGAGGAGCGGGTCGACGCCGGACCTGTCACCCTGACCCCGGACTCGCTCCGCGGTTCCCCGACCACTGGCACCCGAGCCCGGCTCGCGAGTAACCCGAGCCCGTGCACATCGTTGTTCGGGCGTCATTTCCCTCATCCGAAGGCACGGCGTGGATCTCAAAGAACTGGCCCGAATCCTCCGCAGGCGATGGTCCACGATCGTGGCGATGTTCCTCGTCGCCATCATCGGCGCCGCGCTCGTCTCGTTCCTGATGCCCAAGCAGTACGAGTCCAGGGCCGAGATCTTCATCGCCACCGATTCCCAGACCGTTTCCGAGTCGGCGATGGCCTCCTACTTCGTGCCCAGCCGGATCGAGTCGTACGCCGACCTGGCCACCCACCGCGAGGTTCTCGCCCAGGTCGCCAAGAAGCTCAAGGGCGCCATGTCGGTCGACGAGCTCTCCGGTCACGTCTCCGCCACCGGCGAGGCCACCTCGGTGATCCTCACGGTCACTGCCACCGCCGACGACCCCGAGCCCGCGCAGCAGATCGGCCTCGCCGAGTCCCAGGTGCTCGCCGAGTACATCCGCGAGATCGAGACCCCGCGCGGCCAGAAACGCTCCCAGATCACCACGACCATCACCAATCCGGCGAAGTTGAACACTGAGCCGGTCAGCCCCAAGACACTGCTCAACATCGTCGCCGCCGGTGTCATCGGATTGCTGATCGGCCTCGCCGTCGCCCTGGTCCGCGACCTGCTCGACCACACCCTCAAGGGCTCGGCCGGGATCGAGGCGACTGCCCACGCCCCGGTGATGGCCAGCGTCACGTTCGACAAGGCCGTCGCGAAGCACCCACTCCTCTCCGACGTGCACGGCTTCTCCCCCCGCAGTGAGGCCTTCCGACTGCTGCGCACGAACCTGCAGTATCTCGACCTCGACAACCAACCCAGGTGCTTGGTGATCACCAGCCCGACGCCGGGCGAGGGCAAGACCAACACGTCGACCAACCTGGCCATCGCGCTCGCACAGGCCGGCCAGCGGGTGCTGCTCGTCGACGGTGACCTGCGCCGTCCCCGCGTCGCCGGCCTGCTCGGCCTCGAGGCCGGGGTCGGGGTCACCACGGTCCTGGTCGGCAAGACCACGCTGGGGGAGGCGATCCAGTCGCACCAGGCGACCGGCCTCTCGTTCCTCGCGGGCGGCCCGATCCCGCCGAACCCCACCGAAGTGCTCCAGGCCTCTGCCACCCGCGACCTGATCGACCAGCTGCGCGGCATGTACGACGTCGTCATCATCGACGCTCCCCCGCTGCTTCCGGTCGCTGACGCCGCCATCCTCGCCCACGCTGCCGATGGCGCGCTCATGGTGATCCGGCACGGCAAGACCACCCACGAAGCTCTGCACACTGCTGCCGATCGGCTGGACTCGGTGGGCGCCAAGCTCTACGGCGTCGTGGTCAACATGGTCCCGCGCCGTGACGCCGGTGGCTATCAGTACTACTACTACGACGACGACCAGTTGTTGAGCCTCAAGCAGACCAAGGTCAACGCGCAGGACTGACATGCCGGCCTCTCTGCGTGACATCGATCCCCGGGCCCACCTGAGGAGCGCGGCGCCCGCTGCTCTGGGCGGCGTACTCCTCATCGGTCTGCTGCTGCTCGCGCGGGACAGCCTGATCGCCTGCCTGGGCGGTGTCGCGATCGCCGCGTTTGTGTTGTTCGTCGCGGGCTTCGGGCACGAACGCTCAGGGCGACACCTGGTCGTGGCCGGCCTGTTCTTCGCGCCGATGAGCGCGCTGGTGGTCCCGGTAGCCACCTTCGTCACCGCCACCGACGTGCTGTTCGCGCTCGGGTTCACGCTGCTGGTCCCCACCCTGCTCGGCTCCCGGATGCAGGTCCCGATGACCTTCACCGTCGGCGTATTCATCACCCTGGCGATGGGCACGCTCGCGACGCTCGCCTCCAGCGACCTGCTTGCCAGCTTCGACCCCCAGATGCGGTTCGTCGCCGGCGTGGTTGTGGTCCCCCTGGCGTTCATGGCGTGGGCGCCGTCGCTGCGGACGATCACCCACCTTGCGATGGCCTACTGCCTGGGGTCGCTCTTCTCGATCGGCTATGGCGTGGTCAAGAACGGGGAACGTCCCGGCGCCCGCTTCATCGGGCTCACCGAGCACCCCAACATCCTGGGCATGACCGGGCTGCTCGCGTTGGCGCTGGTCCCGTTCATCCTCAGCCAGGTCTCGAAGAAGTGGCAGTGGCTCTGGTTCCTGGTCGCTGCGGCCTCGGGCGCCACCGTCTGGTTCTCCGGGTCCCGCGCCGCGTTGCTGGTCGCCGCCGTGATCGTCGTGATGTACGTCGCGATCGAGCGCGCCCAGTGGACCGCCGGCTGGATGCTGGCCGCAGCGGGCGTCGCGCTCCTCTTCTCCAACCGGCTCGCGGTCGAGGCCGACTCCGCGCTGGCCCGCATCCTCGGCGGCGGGTCGGCGAACTTCTCCGATGCCCAGCGCTCTGACCTGCTCGAGCACTACTGGGAACTCTTCGGTCAGCGCCCGATGACCGGCTGGGGGTTCGAGGAGGCCGTGCTCGGGCACAACGTCTATCTCGAGATCGCCTACTCGATGGGGGTCGTGGGGCTGGTCGGCTTCCTGCTGATCCTGCTGGCCGGGTCCCTGGTGCTGTTCACCGCACCGCCGCCGCTGCATCGA
>JAKDNC010000414.1 GCA_030452025.1 Nocardioides sp.
ACGCCGCCGACGAGGACGAGGTACGCCGCCAGCCAGCTGCCCTTGTGGATGTCGAGCGGGCCTGTGAGCGCAGCGACGAGGCCGCCGGCGACGATCTGTGCGACGCCGGTCCAGTAGAGCGTCTCCCCCCATCGCGAGGTCGTGCCCATCTCAGAAGACCGCCCGAATCTCCCCCACCTGCTGGCCGCCACCGAACAGCGGCAGCTCACCGGTCTTGGCCACGGCGTCGCCGTCGATGCCGGGCTCGGACACTACGCCGGCGCGGCGCAGCGCCTCTGCCATCAGGACCGGGCGCACGCGGGCCGCCCCGTCGTCACACTTGAGCGCGAACGTGCGCCCGTCGGGCAGCGCCACGGCGTAGCAGGACTCGGCGCCGGCCTTGCCGATCGCACCCGGGATCGCGCGGAGCAGGGCGAGCTCGTCGCGGTTGGTGCCAGAGACATTCTCGGGGTGTTTGCGGATCGCCTCGGCGATGCGGGCCTCGGGGCCGTCGGTGGCGACCGAGAGTGTCCGGAACGCACGCGCCAGCCCGACCAGCGAGGTCGAGAGCAGTGGGGCACCGCAACCGTCAGTGGCCACGTGGGCCACCTTCTCGCCGGTCAGCTCGGCGAACGTCTCGGCGAGTGCGACCTGGAGCGGGTGGTCGACGTCGAGATAGTTCCCGGTGTCCCAGCCGTTGACCACACAGGTCGCCAGCATCGAGGCGTGCTTGCCGGAGCAGTTCATCAGCACCGGTGTCTTGGAGCCGCCGCCCCGGATCACTTCCTCCTTGGCCGCGTCGTCGAGCGGGTAGTCCGGAGGCGTCTGCAGCGCGGACTCGTCGAGCCCGGCGCCGGCAAGGATGCGGCGTACTCCTTCGATGTGGAAGGGCTCACCCGAGTGGGACGCGCAGGAGAGCGCGAGCAGGTCGGGCGGCAGGTCGAGCCCGGCCCGAACCATTCCGAGGGCCTGGACAGGCTTGTTGCAGGAGCGTGGGAAGACCGGTTCGTCGGCCATCCCGACCGACCAGTCGACCTCGGCGTCGGCGGAGAGCGCGACCAGGGATCCGTAGTGGTGGCCCTCGATGACTCCGGAGCGGACGATTTCGGCAACGACGACGGGAGCAGACATGACACCCAAGTTAGCGCCTTCCAGTTCGGGTTTGATCAGCAGCCGATTCGCGGAAGCGTCCCGTCACCTTCGGCCAGCCGCGGCCACGAGGCGCTGGACCGGTCTCAGAGTTGGCAGGCGTCGACCGGCAGGCTGGCCGGACCCTCGATGAAGAGGTTGGAGATGTAGCCCTCGAAAGGCACGGACAGTTTGGCCCACAGGTTGTTGCTGAGGCCGTCGTACTCCACCATCTCGCCCTCGATCTGGCAGAGGACGTAGACGGTCCCGGGGTCGGCGATGTTGCCGACGGGGGCACCTGTGGTGTCCGGGGTCGGGCGCACGTTCACACCCGAGGCATACATCTGGAACGGCGTGCCCTCGGGCTCCGGCGGCGGATCCTCGCCCATCGCCGCGGCGACGTCGGCGCGCATCGAGTCCAGGTCGATGTAGGACGGGTCGATCTTGCCCGACGTGCTCGTCTCCCGGTGTCCACGGGCGTACGACGCGTCGGTGCCCAGCTTGGTCAGGACTGCGGCGGTCGCCTTGAGTGAGGCGTCGTACTGGGCCTGGGACATCTCCTGCTCGGGACCGCCAGTGCCGGACTGGTCGCCGGCATAGTCGATCTCCCAACCGACCATCAGCGTGTTGCCGTCACCGGCCGGGATCGGGCCGCTGCCACCGCTCTTGCCGGCGTGATTGGCGCGGTTGGCCGAGATCAGGTGGAAGACCCCGTGGTAGTCGACCAGCGCCTGGCACAACGGGCCGGGCAGGTCCGAGCGGCCGTTGATGCAGATGTCGAGGGCTGGGTGCGGGTTGTCGGCGCTGGTCACAGTTGCTGCGGTGTGGTGCCAGAGCACCCCAACCGGGTCGAAGTCGGCGCCGGCGCTGCGGTTGAGCCAGTCACCCTCGGTAACCACCTCGACACCGGCGGCGGTGAGGACGTCAGCGAGCCACGAGATCTGCACGCTTGACCACCCCCTGGTTGATGAGGTCGGCAAGGCACTCCGGCTCCGCGGCGGCCGATCGGGCCGCCACACCCTTGGGTGTGCTGATCAGGCCGGGGGTGTCCTCGGCGTGTGCGGCGATCGGGGCGAGTGCCCACACCGCCGGGAGGGCGCCGATGCCCAGAAGGAGCTTTCGACGCGAGGGGTTGGCAGATTGATCCGTGCTGGTCATGTCTCTCCCGAGAAAAGAGATGCGTCCGGTCGGCTTCGACCATGCCAGCGCTGTGGGCCGCCGTCAACAGTGCGGGGATCCAACTCGGCGGCAGCCTCAGCGGCAGAATGCGTGGATCGTCAACCCATGGTCGACCTCGTCGAAGAGCTGCTCGAAGGCCGTGCTCACCATGGCGTCACCGCCGCGGACCGGACGGACCGCGTCCGCCTCGGTCACCACGACGTGTCCCGGAATCTGGCCCACCATGTCGTGGGGGGTGGCACCGGTCCAGCAGTCCTACTTGACGATGAGACGCTCGGCGTCGCCGGTCTTGTCCACAAGCTCGGGGACTGGCATCGGCGCGGGCGAAGGAGCGTCAGTGCGCAGGCTCATCAAGAAGAAGCCGGCGACGATGATGGTCCAGGAGATGGTCAGCGCCAAGAGCTTGCGGCCGACGATGCGCCGGAGTGTCTGCGGTCGGCGGCCAACCAAGCTGGCCCGTAGTGGACGCCTCTTCTCAGAGGTGCCTTGGCGTGACGCCCCGTGCGCCCGGCGCGAAAAGGAGCTCTCCATGCTTTCCCCCGAATAGAGTTTTGATGCGAGATGAGCCTATGACATGAAATACGGTCATAACCCGCTTTCAGGGTATGAGTTATGACACAGGGATCGGGCAAAGTTGGGTCGTGGCCCGCACGGCGAGAATGAGTTACCATTGAGTAGGAGCCCCCGGGAGGGGCGCGAGGGAGGGCGAGGGCATGATCAAGGCAGCTGAGGAGGGCGCCGGCGCGGCGATCCCTGCCTTCACGATGGGCGATCGACTGCGCAAGGCGCGGGAAAAGACCGGCATGACCACCCGCGACTTCGCGCTGGAGCTCGGGGTCTCCCAGAGCACCATCACCAACGCCGAGAACGAACGCAGCAAGACCCGCAGGATCACGCTGCTGATGTGGAGCCAGGTCACGGGCGTTCCCGTCGAGTGGCTCGAGACAGGGGAATGTCAGGAGAACGCCTGAGGTCCACGGCGGCGCAGGGACCTTCCCGGAGTCGGGCGCGGCGTGCTGGGCGGCTAGGTTCGGCGGCGTGCTCGGCCGCGAGGTTCGCACGGACTCCGCGCAATGACAAGATGGCCCGCGTGGCCATCCCCCAGCACTGCCCGACGCCCCGTGAACTCGACGACCTCGAACTCCTGGTCTCCGGCGCCTATGCCCCGCTGACCGGGTTCAACGAACCGGGCTCACCAGTCACCCTCGACCTCCCGGCGTCACTGGCCCACGAGACACAGGTCGAGCTGGTCGACCCCGAGGGCCTCCCGCTGGCCCATCTCGACGCGCGCGGCAGCGTCACCAGCCTGACCGACGCGCAGTTCGGCCCCTTCCGGCGCCTCTACCTCACCCCCGGCGAGGTCCGTGAGCGTCACGCGGGGGCCGCCTTCGCCCCGGTCAGCGGCGCGCTGACCACCCACGACATCGACACCCTGAGGGCCGACACCGCCGACCGTCCCGTCGTGCTCCTCGCGCTCGTCGGCTCCGGCACCCCCGAGGACCTCTCCCCCGTCGGCCTG